>JAYVXG010000455.1:0-4910 GCA_043785475.1 Armatimonadota bacterium | reverse complement strand
CCTCCTTAGGACGGAGGCACCTTCAGCTTCAAAATTGTACATGTAGTTGCCTCGTGTGTTAGTTCGTGTGTTAGTTTCAGAAGTCAATTGAATGATACTTCAAGGGCTTGAGTCTGTAGAGGAGGGTTGGCCCCACAGAACAAAGTTAGGAGTTTTTGTTGGGTTAGGACAGGGGATTAGTCGGCATGTAACCTGAAGTCGATGCATAAAGTGGCTCGTAAAGACTCAACGCTAGCAAGAATTGCTAAAGAGCACTCAGCGAAACATGGATTGGATTTCGGCGCAGAAATTGGTTCTGGCCGCCCGGGCGGGACATGTTCCACCGCTACTAAGAGAATTATCGCAAGCTGTCTGGATTTGTGCTTAACTGGCCTGTCGCGTTCAGATGATGCTATCAAAAGCCAAGTTTCTTGATCGCATCGACTTTTAAAGTCTCGTTGCCATGGACATACCTTCGTAGGAACGTTTCAACCGAGTGTCGCATTAAGTCGGCAGCTGTTTTAACGTCGATTCCATTCCGAAGGAGTTCATTTGCAAAGGTGTGCCGCAAATCATAAGGAGTTACGTCCCCAAACTGGGTCTTTGAAACCATTCTCTTAAAGACCTTTCGCAAATTTCCTGGCTCCATTGGGCCGCCAGTCTCCGTGCAAACGATCCAGCCATTGCCATTTGCGTCTAGCAAGTCAATAATTGATGCCCGTGCAGGCACACGAGCTGACCTGGCTTTTGTCTTTAGCCTTGTCCGATGTACGATGCCACCCTTGGCCAATCGCTGTGTCTGGCGACGCAGAGTAAAACCTGAACCGTCGAAATCGGAATACTTCAGTCCACAGATTTCAGCAGGACCAAATCCGTGGAGTCCAAGCAGAACGATGAGATGGCGACGCTTGTTTCTCCAATTACCCCCATTATCAGGAAGCTCATGATAGCAGAGTTTAAGCAGATCAACTACTTCTTGGTCTGTCAATGCCCGAGATGTGCTGTCGTCATCCATCGGTCTCGGAACTTCAACAGCTGGATTTTCGGCAATCAATTTTTCGTTCTTGACGGCATATTCAAGCACCGACTGCACCATGCCGAGATAGCGTGTCTTGGAACCACCAGACATAGGTTTTGAAGAAAAGACTTTTTTCCCTTTTTGGGTGATCCGTTCCTGCGTGTACAATTTTCCAACCCATCGTTCAATGTCCGCAGGGACAATGCTTGAGAGAGATTTTCCGCCCAGTTCAGAACCCTTAATGTTGATGCGGTAGATTTGCTCATACAGTTCCCAAGTCTTTGGAGACATAAGCTCTTGTACCTTGCGTTGTCTAAAGGGACCGTCAATCACATCATATGCAAAGTCTTCGAAAGCGATCTCAGCGATCGACTTTATTGGTCTTGGTGTTAGGAATTGTTGAACTTTAAGTTTATAATCCGCCTTTGCTTCCTTCGCAGTATCTTTAGCCGCACCGCAAATCCTTTGACCTGTCACGTAGCCCGTATATCTGATCTTGCCGCTCTTGATCTTTTGAGGGGTTCCTTCGTGATCCGGTTGCCTGCTTCTTTGCTTCGGCGAAATCGACTGCACTGACATCTTCAAGTTCCTGATGCCATTCGGCAAGATCTGACAGTCGAATCATAAAGAGCTTGCCATCGCGCTTCGCACGTATGTGTCCATGTCTCACCTTCTCGCGAAGGGTGCTTTGAGGAATTCCTGTCAATGCTGATGCCAAGGAAATTCGCACGGGCAACTCGGGAACTAGCGCGAATGGAATGGATTCCGATTGTCTGCTCATTGCTGTGCTCCATCGCGCCTTACGCCTTTACCTCTAGCAGTCCATTGCTGCCAAAGTCAACGGCAAAATTCATCTGGATGCCATTTACGATCTCTGCATGAAGGAGGACATAGAACAAAATGGAATTCGAGACGCGCTTATAGCGATCTTCTGTCTCCGATTCACTTAATGAATTTGAAACCACTTGCATGAAACAAGTACGTAAATTGAAATACCTATGCTCAACATCCCGGCTTTCAACGTTGACCAAATGAAGATTGCCAAGAGTAGATTTCTTGACTTCTAGAATAAATATTGCTAACGCGTCGAGAAAAAATTGCATTGTAATTGTTTCTTCTCTAATGTCCATGTGCAAAGGTATCCATAGTAAATAATTGAAATAGTCCTCGAAGGTAATATTTCTGAAATCCTCTTTATTGCGAAGAATTCTCGCAACGTCGTCTGCTCTTCGGAGCATTTTTTCGCTTGCTGACAAAGACAACTTGAACCTATTTCCAAATATCAACCGATCGAGAAGTCCCCTACGTTTCTTTTGGACCCGTACTGGAGGTTGCTCTGCTACCTGGACAACGGCAGCTTCAGAAAGGTCCGACTTACTGTCCAGGTTGAAAAGGGTAGTGGTACACATGTTCTTCAAGTTTTGGAACATGAGGTCAGAATCCAAACCGTAAGAATTCCGAAGGGTTTCAGTCATGAATCCTGCAGGAATCATCGAAGGAAGCTTCTCGGTCGCTTTAGTTCGAAAGGTGGCAGGTTGTGGGTAATTATTTTTCATCTACCCATAACCATGCCTATCGGAGTCCACAGTTTCACAAACGGTTTCGGAACTTTTCTTAAAACCTAGTATTTACTCGTGGATTTCCTCCTCTTCCTTGCTTGCCCAGGTTGCAAGGAGCTGATCGACTTCAGATCGATACTCACTTGTTTCGTGGAGCCGACTACCCAGCACTTCTGCCAAAACACATTCCGCAATCACAAATCGTGCGTTGGCCATCGAGTAAGCCGGATGGCTCTTGTTTATGACGATCTGCCTTCGCGATCCGTCAACTCGCATTGTCGACCTTTCCGGTGAGTCCCAAGACTCTATGAGCACTTCCGGGAAACCGCCAACCCGAATGTCTTTCTTGATGGTTTCATATCGAACGCTGATGTTTGTTCGCGTTACTGATCGACCGGACCCTGGTCCGTCGTTGGTCGAGTTGATGCGAACAGTCACCGGCTTTTTGACTACTCGCTCGACGACTTCTTCAACCGTGATCGTTTCTTCTCCCTCGCCTGAATCTTCTTCAAGAAGTTGTTCAAGCTCCTTTCGAACTCGCTTTGCTAGTCGCCGATCTCGATCGGTGATGCGTACCGAATTGCCTTGCCCTCGAAGTTCATTGAGGATCGGTGATGCCTGATTAAGAATCTCTTTGCCAAGTTCGCTCCAAAGGCTCGTACCTCTTTCCACGAAGTCCGATTTGTCGACATTTAATGTGACACCGCTTAGAATTAACTCTCCGTAGAATGAGCTTAAGGCTCCCTTTGAGAATGGGTTCTGTGAGAACCATTCTGAGTCAAGCACTTTTCGATTTTTGCTATAAAGCGTTAAACCAGGTCTTGGTTGACGAGGCCCGCGCGAGAGTTTTCCAACCCAACCAGTGACGGTGATGCCTTCCAGATTTACGGAGATCTCGACCTTTGGCAAATCTTCGTCGAGAACGGGATCCGACGGAGTCGCCAAATTGCCGTTGACCTTGATCCGAACTTCACCAGCTTCGATAAGTGGCTTATAGGTGTTGCCAAGGTCCCGAGCTAGATTCTCGGGATCTAAGCGTAGCTTGGAGAAAGGATTCACTACTTCTAGCCTAACGTAGCCGTGCTCCATTGGAACAGCTCTCAGCTCTTTTGGCACATCGCTGAGTTCTGCAGGCGAGACTGAACCGTAATCCTTGAGATATGTGCGACTAGAAAAGTCTGGATCGTTGAGGTGCCAGTGATGCTCACGGCCAGTCATTCGGCACCAGAGCCGAAAGCCTTCTCCTAAGTAATTGATGGCCGCTTTGCCGCCAACCCGGTATTGAGAAATTTCATGGACCTCATGTTCTTCTCCAGAGCCCCAGCAAATGAAATTGCTGAGATGTTCGACGGACATTCCGCGACCACCGATGTTTTGAACACGGATGAAATCGGGGGTGATGTCTATCGTGATTTCGAGCCGCGAGTCGCTGCGGTAATTGACCGCGTTGTCAACCAGTTCCTTGATGGCATGGTTTGCGCTTTTGAAAACGCTTGAGAGCGAGGGAACAAAGCCTCGTGAGAGTGACTCGACGAGGTGCATCGAGAACTTGCTAGCGTGATAGATCTGTTGGGCTTTCGCCTTAGGGTTGAGTGGATCGTTTTTTGACATATTTGTAACCTGCGGATTTCTCCTACAAATCATTATACGTCTAATTGATAGTAAATTGCTATTTATTTACTATTTATGTATTCTTTTTCTTCCTGCGTCCGCCTTTGATCCTTCCATCGGTGATGCTGGTGTTGCCTAGGGGATTTTTTAGAGGGTCATCGAGCCCAAGTGGGAACAGGGTTGCAACAGGTTGCTCCAGCGCCTTGGAAATTGTGTTGGCAGTTCGAATCTTTGGCTTGTTTTGACCAAGCTCTAAATTCCGCAAAGTGGTGAGACTGATGGATTTGTACCTTAACGGATCACTTTGCCCGAGGTTGTCGCAAATGCCTTTCAGTCCTTCACGAGTAAGGCCAGCCGCTTCTCGCGTCTCCCTTAATTTATTCGGAAACGGTTTAGAGTTTTCGACCAGAACATCCGCCATCAGTTAGTTATAGCTTGATGTCGATTCCAATTGCTGGATTCCTCGCCATCCACATGACAATGCGGAATGTCTGCTAGTTCGACTCCGACAAAAGGGTTGGCTGAAAAATTATGTAGGAATCCGCAAACGGTTTGACGAACGGTAAGGAGTAGCCCTAACGAAATCCTGAGACAAGGCTTAGTTTAGGTTCAAAACAGTGTAAATGTTGTTATTTATAGTTAACTGTAGATAATGATATACTATGACTAGGACATTTGAAATATGAGAAACCGAGCTTTAGAACCCCTTGAAAGGAATGACCCGCGTTGCAAAAATATGACTG
>JAYVXG010000454.1:0-15182 GCA_043785475.1 Armatimonadota bacterium | reverse complement strand
GAGAGGCCACCGTAAAATTAGGAATACCATGGGGAATCAAGTCTATGTTCTCGGGAAAAAACTTGTACACATCTACCAACAATTGACGGCCAATGTCACTCATGACGACCACGCGTTCGCTAAGCTGAATAAGCTCCAACATTACTGCCTTTTGGGTGTCCGATGGATTCTGAAGGACCGTGTGAAGCGTCGTGATGATCGGCATGTTGACCCTGCGCAAAAGAGTTAACAGGTAGTTTCCGTCGCGACCTCCAAAGATTCCAAATTCGTGCTGTACCGAAAGTACATCGTAGCCATTGTAGTTTAGAAAATCGGCGGCAGTTTGATATGCAGTTTTTTCATCAACCAGAATCGTGTGCCACACGTCCGTCGATGAATAATCGACCTTTCCGTCGCTCATCGATATCACATCGATATTCGCGCCAGGCGAGGACACCGCCAATGCATTTGCCAGGTCTGACGTAAAGGTTGCGATGCCGCACTGCCTTGGAGGGTAGTTTCCGAGTAGCGCGATTTTACGGAGTTCGCGAGGTTTCAAATAACTGACTCGATTCAGAGATTGCGGCGTGGATTGTCTGTTCATGTGGTGGAGTTCCAGAGGGAGATCGCTGGCTGATCTTTTCGATCGTGTTCATATGCCAAGATGCTAATTGATGCTGTGCCGAGCAGGAAATGTTGGGCCATATCAACAGGAAGCCCAATCCAACGAGCGGCTAATACGCGCCCGAAATGTCCGTGAGAAAAGAGGGCAACATTGCCCGAAAGCGCTCGTAAGCGAGCAAGAAGACGATCGGCTCGTACGGAAATCTCGACAGGCGTTTCACCATGAGGAGTACCGTCACGGTATAGATTCCAATTGGGACTCATTTTGCTAATCTCCGCTGGCGTTCGGCCCTCGTAGTCCCCATAGTTCCATTCTGAGAGGTCTGGGTCAATTCTTCGCTGAGCTCCCAATTGAACAAGCTCACCGGTTCGCAGCGCACGCTTCATAGGACTGGTGAACTCGTAGCTAAACTGGGTTTGCCGAAGGTGCTGACCAAGTCTCCGCACATCGTCTTCTCCTTGAGTCGTTAGCGAAATGTCCGAGCGTCCAGTGTATCGACCAGAGAGTGACCAATCGGTTTCACCGTGTCGAACTAAATATAGGCGCAATGGCAACGGCATTATGATTTTCCACTCTCCATCGACGCATCATATTCGCCTCGCCTGGCCGCCTGATTGCACTCGGCTCGGTGTATCAGAGCTTTTTGGGCACGGATTACATTTGTGTCTTCACCACTCCATATCTCCATAGCCGGTTGCTGAATGGCGCGAGCAAACGAAAACGAAAGTGCCCAAGGCACGGCCGATTTGAATCGGACATTCATGGCATTCAAGCGGGCAGAAGCCAGCTCACCGGTTTGACCACCGGACAGGAATGTAATCGCTGGTACTGCGGCTGGAACCGTCCTCATCATGCAGGAGACCGTTGCATCGGCGACTTCATTTACAGTTTCTTGACTGAGCGAATTCAATCCTGGAAGCACCATGTTGGGTTTTAGGATGATGCCTTCCAATAACACTCCTTGAAGGTTAAACTGGTTGAAAACTGTTCTCAACATTTCCTCCGTTATCTCGTAGGTTCGCATCAACGAATGCTCGCCGTCCATAAGCACCTCGGGTTCGATAATTGGCACGAGGCCAGCTTCCTGACACAATGAAGCGTATCGAGCCAATGCATGAGCGTTAGCCTCCAAACAACCTTTACTGGGGCTACCTTGCCCCATGTTGATCACCGCCCTCCACTTTGCAAATTGGACGCCCAATTGGGCATATTCAGCTAGACGGTTACGCAATCCATCCAAACCCTCGGTAATTCGTTCCGCGGGATGACCAGCGAGGTCCGTTGTTCCCTCGTCAACCTTAATACCTGCGATAATTCCGGCATCATTGATGATTGACAAGAAGGAAGTACCATCATGTTTCCTTTGCCGGATCGTCTCGTCATGGAGGATCACTCCGCTAATTGATGCGCCAAGATGGGGTGTGGTCAAAATTAATTCTCGATAGGAACGTCGAGCTTCGTCGGTTTGGGGAATTCTGAATTCGGCAAATCGCTTGTTACATGTACTAATGCTTTCATCCATCGCCAATATCCCTCTATCATTGGCAACGAGCATCTTGGCAGTGCCGCACAAGGCAGACCTTGTATTTAATGTTGGTGACTCCAATTCCAAATTCATTGCACGCTCGCTCAAGGCTTCAAACCCGCGGTCACTTCCTGGTTTCGCCCAGTTTGTTCAATGTCGGATTTCGCAAGGTTTACGAAGATTTTTGATTCTTCATAGCTAATCCTTGTGACATTGCGTGTCGATATCAATATTTCCTTGCCGGAATACCAATGGCCCGTTTCGATCACCAGATCCTCGATCCGCCAACTTTTGTCGTCAACCAGAAAGTCGCTCAAGTGCCCAACCTTTCCATCGGTTACGATAACGGAATAGCCGTTTACGGCACGGGTGCTTTGAAGATGCTTATCATCATTTAGATGCTCTTTGGCATATGAATCCAATTCTTCTTGCGTCCGAGAAACTCCCATTGGATAACCGGTGACACCCCATAACAAATCGCCATTCCAATAAAATGGCCAATTGTAGAAAGTGTTGTATTCCATCTCGTATTGCCTCGAAACAGGAATATGAGCCTCAATTGCAGGGCTGTCCTCAATTTGCTGCCGAGTCAAATTGATTTGCAATTCTTTCTCGCTTTGGTTCAAATGACCAAAGGCGTGGGGAGAGAGTAAAACCATTCTTCCTGGCATCCAGTTTCCGGTGTCGGCGATCAAGTATCTGAGTCCCCACCTTTGGTCGTCAAAATAAAAATCGTCGACATGACCAATGCGTCCATCTGAAGCTGTGAGTCTGTTACCATAGAGTTCTTTGATTTTATGTAGCATTGGATATCCTAGCGTCGTGTTCGCACAGATTTTGTGTTCGGTTTCTGGTATTGCCAGCGAGTCAACTTGTCGGGCTGCCAGGCTCGTTCGGATCTTCGATACAAACGTATCCGCAGCGTTGAATTTTGCTTTGATCGAATTGCGATTGCTTGACGCGATGGAGTGGGAGAAGTAGCTGCCAACCAACCTAAGCGTTTTAGGTTTAGGTTCGTCATTTTGTGGCGTACCATTTCCAATCTCGAATCTCCGGCATATCCTCTCCGTATTTTTCGATGAATTGTCTGTGCGAAATCAGCTTGTCTTTGAGCTGTTGCTTAACGTAGATACCTTTTTCACCAGTTTGGGGGAGTCGTTCGATCGTGTCCATCACAAGATGGAAGCGATCAAGTTCGTTTAGAACCGTCATATCGAATGCGGTCGTTATCGTGCCTTCTTCCTTGTAGCCGCGAACATGGATGTTTTTGTGATTGGTCCGGCGGTAGGTCAGTCTATGCACGAGCCATGGATAACCATGGAATGCAAAGATGACAGGCTTATCCTTGGTGAACAATTCGTCGAAATCCTTGTCACTCAATCCATGAGGGTGCTCCGTTTCGGGTTGCAACTTCATAAGGTCCACGACATTGACTACCCGGATTTTTACTTCAGGCAAGTGTTCTCGCAAGATGGAAACGGCGGCGAGGGTTTCCAATGTGGGAACGTCACCACAACAAGACATAACTACATCTGGATCTTGACCATCATCGGTGCTTGCCCACTCCCAGACGCCAATACCTGCAATGCAATGCTTCACAGCAGCATCGATATTTAACCATTGAGGGGCGGGATGCTTGCCCGCAATCACAACGTTGACATAATGGCGGCTTCGGAGACAGTGGTCCATCACGGACAACAGGCAATTTGCATCGGGCGGAAGATAGATACGCACGATCTCCGCCTTCTTGTTCATGACGACGTCTATAAAACCAGGGTCTTGATGGGTATAGCCATTGTGATCCTGACGCCACACATGTGAGGCAAGCAAGTAGTTCAATGAAGCAATTTTCCGACGCCAAGGAAGGTGTGATGTGACCTTTAGCCATTTTGCGTGCAAGTTAAACATCGAATCAACGATATGAATGAACGCCTCGTAGCAATTGTAGATCCCGTGGCGGCCAGTCAGCAGATAGCCCTCAAGCCATCCTTCGCATTGATGCTCACTGAGCATTTCCATAACGCGCCCAGCCGGGGCGAGAAACTCATCATTGGATTCGGTTTTGCCTTCCCATTGACGATCTGTCACCTCAAAGACAGCTTCCAAACCGTTCGAAAGAGTTTCATCAGGACCAAATATCCTGAAGTTTCGCTGTTCACAGTTCACTTTCACTATGTCGCGAAGGAATGGGGCGAGAACGCGCGTATCCCCAATGCCAGGTGCCCCAGGGAATGGTACGTTTTCCGCGTATTCTCGGAAATCCGGCATTTTTAAATCCCGAAGTAGAATCCCACCATTGGCGTGAGGATTTGCGCCCATACGTCGGTTCCCTTTGGGTGCTAGTTCGGCAAGTTCCGAATTGAGTCGGCCGCCTTCGTCAAAAAGTTCTTCAGGTCGATAGCTTCTCAACCAATCTTCTAATAATTTTAGGTGTCCAGGATTGGTGATCGGATCAGTGATTGGCACTTGGTGCGATCGGAAGGTGCCTTCTATAGCCTTTCCGTCAACAACTTTGGGCCCCGTCCATCCCTTCGGAGAATTCAAGACGATCATTGGCCAACGCGGCCGTTCAGTTTGACCATTCACTCGGGCATCTAGCTGGAATTGCTTTATCAACTCAACCGCCTTGTCGAGTGCGTCTGCCATGGCTTCATGCATTAAATGTGGCTCGTGCCCCTCAACAAAGTAGGGAGTCCAGCCATAACCGCGCAATAGCTGATCTAACTCCTCGCGAGGAATTCTTGCCAGCACAGTCGGATTTGAAATCTTGTAGCCATTAAGTAGCAGAATTGGCAGCACGGCTCCATCGGTGATGGGGTTAAGGAACTTATTGGAATGCCAAGCGGTAGCAAGGGGACCAGTTTCTGCTTCACCATCTCCGACCACACAGGCTAAGACGAGATCAGGATTGTCGAACGCCGCCCCAAATGAGTGACTTAGCGAATAACCCAGTTCTCCGCCCTCGTGGATGGAACCTGGACACTCGGGCGAGGCGTGACTGGGAATTCCTCCGGGAAACGAGAATTGTTGGAAGAGTTTCTGCAGCCCTTCTTCATCCTGGCTGATGTCCGGATATACCTCGCTGTACGTGCCTTCGAGATACGTATTGCCCACGACCGCCGGACCGCCATGCCCGGGGCCGGACACATAAATCATGTTGAGATCATATTTCTTGATGATTCGATTTAGATGCACATAAATAAAGTTCTGACCAGGCGTCGTGCCCCAGTGTCCTAAAAGCATGTGCTTAATGTGGGTGGCAACTAAAGGTTGCTTTAATAAGGGATTGGCGTAAAGGTAAATCTGCCCTACGGACAAGTAGTTTGCTGCCCGCCAATAGGCGTCCATCTTGCCTAGCTCGTCGGCATTTAGCGGTCCTTGCTTGCCAATTATCTTTGGGCCTGTCAGCCTATTACTGCTTGACTCTGGTTTTTGATTGATTAAGTTCATTAAATGTGGTCCCTTTTGATTATCGCTTCAGTTAGTTCATGCCTCAAGACAAAAGCTTTTTCTCAGATCGCCGAAGCATTACGGCGTTGACGGCAACGAAAATAGATGATGCTGACATCAGCAGGGCAGAGACCTCGGGGCGCAGCGACCAGCCCCACGAGTTGTAGAACACGCCAGCTGCCACAGGAATCGCCAATACGTTGTAAATGCTGGCCCAGAACAGGTTTTGCTTCATCTTACGCACAGTCGCTTTTGAGACTATGATCGCGTTGATGATGTCGAGCGGACTGGATTTCATCAGCACGATCTTTGCCGCTTCGATCGCAACGTCAGTCCCAGCGCCGATCGCAACCCCAATGTCCGCCTGCGCCAGCGCAGGCGCGTCGTTGACCCCGTCGCCCACCATCGCCACGAATTCTTTCTCCGCTTGGAGCTTCTTTACGTAATCGGCCTTGTTTTCAGGCAGCACTTCCGCGAAGACGCGGTCGATACCCAGTTCTTTGCCAACGCGCTCGGCCACCGCTTTGTTGTCACCGCTGACCATCGCCGTTTTGATGTTCATCTTCTTGAGCTCGGCCACTGCGCGCTTCGCCGACGGTTTGATGGGGTCCGTCACGCCTACGACGGCAACCGCCTTCCCATCGACGGCAAGCAGAATCATCGTCTGGCCCGCAGCAAGTTGCTCGTCGATTCCTTTCTGTATTGGGTCGAGGGCGATCTTTTTGTCACTGAACAGACTGACGTTTCCGACGAGGACGCTACGCCCGTCTATAGTTGCTTGGAGCCCATGGCCAGCGACATTCTGAAAGTCTTTGGTCTTGGCAGTGGTGGGCAGTTTGCGCTGCTCAGCCTCAGCCATTACGGCGACGGCAAGGGGGTGGCTGGAGTTCTGTTCCGCTGCTGCTAGTAGGCGCACCGCCTCGTTTTCGTCCATCCCATCCGCAGTGTAAATCGCACTAACTTTCGGCTTACCCTCCGTCAATGTTCCAGTTTTGTCGAAAATAACTGAGGTAATCCGAACGGCACCTTCGAGGGTTGCCGCATCCTTAATGAGGATATTGTGTTTTGCGCCAAGTCCAGTGCCTACGGCCACTGCCGTCGGTGTCGCCAGGCCGAGCGCGTCAGGGCAGGCGATCACGAGCGCAGAAATGGCAAAGGTCAGAGCCACCACGAAGGAGGCACCGCCTCCAAAGCGCCAAGCGACAAACGTGGCGATCCCAACGACTACGGCCAGTACGACAAGGTAGGCGGCGGCCCTGTCAGCCAGTCGCTGCCCCGGCGCTTTGGAATTCTGAGCCGTCTCGACAAGTTTCGCTATGCGGGCTAGCGTCGTGTCCGCGCCGACGCCGGTGGCCTTGAATTTGACCGCTCCAGCACCGTTGATGGAACCGGCGATCACTTTGTCGCCCGGCTTCTTCTCTACCGGCAGACTCTCGCCAGTGACAAGAGCCTCGTCCACAGCGGTCTCACCCTCTGTGATTTCACCATCGACTGGAATGCGGTCGCCGGGCCTGAGCGCCAGCAAGTCGCCCTTAACGACTTCCGTCGTCGGCACTTCGCTTTCCGCGCCGTCCCGAATGACGCGTGCCTTGGGCGGAACCAACTTGAACAAGGCTTGGAGGGCGTCAGATGTGCCCCTGCGCGACTTCATCTCCATCCAGTGCCCAAACAGCACGAAGGTCACTAACATAGCGGCAGCCTCGTAAAAAATGTCTTTTGAACCTATCAAGGTGAGATAGACAGAGGCAAAGTAGGCAGAGAGTACGCCAACGGCAATTAATACCGACATGTCGAGCTTGCGGGACCGTAAAGATTGGTACATTCCCGAGATAAACATCCATCCGCACCAGAAAACGATCGGAGTAGTGAGTGAGAAAAGAACCCAACCTCTCACTGCCGTTGAAAGAGTGAACGGTAAGAGGCTCGACATCTTCCCCATCGGCGACAGTAGAACAATTGCTACCGAAATTCCTAGTGCCACCCAGAACCGTAGTCGAATTTCGGATTCCATGCTGGCCGCCATGACAGGGTCACTCATGCTGTGGGTCATACCACCCTTTTTGGAGTCAGACGAATTAGCTCCCTTCGCAGGGTGTTTCATTCCCGGCATGTCCGGGTCCATTTCGCCTTCCTTTGACTCGGTTGTCTTGGCGTCAGACGCTTCAGTTTCGGGAGTTTCGGTCTCTGGCGGCTTGTCATCAGGGTCTTTAGCTGCGGACTTGTCGGCTTCCGGTGGTTTGGCGTCTGGCTTTTCATCTACTTTCGCAGAGTGCTTCATACCCGGCTTGTCCGGGTCCATGGCGCCCCCATTAGCCTTGGGCGCCTCCGCGTCAGGGTCCTTTGCTTCGGGCGTTTCGGCCTCGGAAGCTTTGCCGTCAGGCGACTCGGCTTCCGGTGCCTTCACGTCGGCTGCTTTGGCTTCGGGAGTTTCGGACTCGATTGCCACTGGATCCTTAGTCCCAGCGGACTTGGGTCCGAGTGGCTTGATGTTTGGCTCCTTCGCTTTCGGCCCTCTCTCTTGCGGAGCGCCAGCTTCTTTATGCAACAAGTCCGCCACTTGATGCAGCACATCTGCTTCTTTTTGCAACACGTCAGCTTCTCGCTGAAGAACTTCACTTTCTTTTTTTAACATTTCAGTTTTCCTCTTTGCTGATCCCAGCACGCAAAATCTCAAATTCCGCTTCATTTTCCAAGCGTTTCTTGGAATTGCGTAACTCCTCTTGATGTCTAACGCTCACGGTCGTCTCCACACGTACCAAGGTGATCAACACCTCGAATGGCTCGTCGCTTATATTCTTGATTTGGAACGTACATCCAGCGGGTTCGTAATATACGGTTTCAGGTAAGAGGTTAATTTCCTTGACGTTATTCACTCTCATGACGGCCCAACCTTTCAGCGGTGCTAGGATTACTTCGAACGGTGCGTGACGATGCTCCGGCATCTCCTGCCCGGGCCACAGAAGCAGAAGAAGCCCCTCGCATTGCTCCCCTTTGAATGTGCATTTGATCACGAACTGATCTTCGTTGTATTGCTCTAAGCTCCGCAGATTCGTATGCATTTTGTCCAGTCTCGTTCGGCTTCTTTCTCGTTGTGGCAGCTCGCTCGCGAATTCGTTCTTCTAGTCCGCCTCATTTTCCAATAGTTCCTTTGCTCCACGAAGATGCTGTATATGCTCGTCACTTACCGTGGGATAATGCAAGTCAAGTGACTTAAGCTTCTCGACAATCACGTCTGCAACGACCGTTCGGGCGAACCACTTGTTATCGGCGGGGATGATGTACCAAGGTGCGTGTTCAGTGCTGGTGTGATTGAATGCATCTTCAAATGCGCTCATGTAGTCGTCCCAATGAGCTCGTTCCTTAGCGTCGGTCATAGAAAACTTCCAGTTCTTCTCCGGTGTATCGATGCGCGCGAGCAATCGGCGTCTTTGCTCTTCCTTCGAGAGATTCAGGAAGAATTTCAAAACGATGATCCCGTTCCTGACCAGGTACTTCTCAAAGCTATTGATCTCGTCAAAGCGAAGTGCCCATATGTCATCTCCATCTGATCCAGGAGGCAGTCCTTGCAACGAAAGGATCTCTGGATGAACACGAACCACCAGAACCTCTTCGTAGTAGGAGCGATTGAATATCCCAATTCCACCGCGCTCTGGCAAAGCTTTCATGCTCCGCCAAAGAAAATCGTGATGGAGTTCCTCCACAGACGGCGACTTAAACGAATGGACCTGCGTGCCTTGAGGATTTACTCCCGACATCACGTGCCGAATCACGCCGTCCTTTCCAGCTGTGTCCATCCCCTGAAGCATTATCAGGACTGCGTACGTGCTCTGTGAATAGAGGACGTCCTGATATTTTGCAAGGAGCTTAACATCCTTCCGAAGTTTAGTAGACGCCTCGTCTTTGTTTTGGTAGTGGCCCGTAAATCCGGGGTCAAAATCCATTAGCTGAATTTTCTTTCCGGGCGGGACAATAAAGTGATCGTGATTCATTTCGTTAGTTACTCTCCTTGCCGAGACTGAGGATGCGACACACAGAACGCGCTATCATCTGTTCCTCGTCAGTCCGGATGACACGAACCTTGACGCGCCCATTGCTTCGCGAAATGGTCGGGGCGCCCATGGCATTGCGTTTTCGATTCAACTCGATGCCCAGATAGCCGAGGCCATTACAAATTCGCTCCCGTACAACAGGCGCATTTTCTCCGATGCCTCCCGTAAATATGATCGCGTCCACGCCGCCGAGCGCGGCGGTGAATGCGCCAATCCATTTTTTGGCCTGATAACAGAACAATTCCACGGCTTCCGAGGCTCGAACGTCATTGCCTTCTTGTTCAAGTAGGCTTTGCATGTCCGAGCTAAGATCGGACACTCCTAGTAGACCAGACTCGCTTGTTACCATTTTCTGGAATCTTGCTGGGCTCATTCTTTCATTGCGAGACAGGTAAGACATCAGGCCCGGATCTAAATCGCCCGAGCGAGTGCCCATCATGATTCCGGACGAAGGTGTAAAGCCCATGCTGGTATCGATGCTCTTGCCATCGCGAACCGCGGTCAAACTCGCACCGTTGCCAAGATGCGCAAGGATTAGGCGGCCTTTTGTAGCCGTCGGATCACCAAGCCTCGCGAGTTCAGAAACAAGATATTCGTAAGACAGACCGTGAAAGCCATATCGGCGAATACCTTTTGCATCAAAGCGCCTAGGTATCGCCAGCAATGTGGCATTTCTCGGCATCGTGCGATGAAATGCGGTGTCAAAGCATGCTACCTGCGGGACTTTAGGGTATCGCTTACCGATTGCTTCAATGAATTCAATTTCAGCGGGTAAGTGTTCTGGGTCATATTGGATGATTTCTCGCAGATCATCAAGCAATTTCGGGGTTATTCGTTCGGGGTCGGAATGCTCCATCCCATGGACAATACGATGTCCGACTGCCTTCACGGAATCAAGTACACCATGATCCTCCAGCCAGGAAACAATAAAGGAAATGGCCGAATTCGCATTGGGCACACTTAGGTTTTCACTTGTTCGCAACTTTTGTTCCGAGCTATTCACGATTAATTTCCCGCCTCTCAAACCGATCCGATCGAGCTTTCCATCAAGTCGAGGTAACCTTTTTACCCCCGTCTCAAATACGGCAAATCGGATACTTGACGAGCCACCATTGATGGTCAGGATGTAATTTCCCCTCGAAACTTCAAGTGACTTTTTCTTGGTTACCATTTCCCACCCGCACCGCCGCCGCCCGATCTGCCGCCACCGCCTCGTGAATCGGATCCACCTCCGCCGCCTCGCCGCATCATTGAAGACAGAATCATCAGAAGGTAATAGCCGAAAACGGGATAGCGGAATCCCAGAATAATCAAGACCACGATGCCAATTACGAGTAGGACTATTTGCCACAGACTTAGGGAAACTGGCTTCTGAACATCGACAACCCCGAGTTTTCCGCCCAGAGAAGAAACGATTTGGTCGATTGAGCCTAATATCGCCCCATCGCGATCCCCGGCCTTGATTCTGGAAATCAAGGTTTCGTTAATAATTTTTGAAGCGGTCGCGTCGGGAACTTTGCCCTCAAGGCCGTAACCTACTTCAATTCGGGCCGTACGATCGTCTGCCATAACGAACAAAACAAGCCCATCGTCGAAGTCCTTGCGTCCCACTCTCCAGGCTTTGAATGTCTTGTTGGCCCAATCGTCGATTGGATCGCCGCCGGTTGTCTTACCAATCCATACAAACACTTGATGACCCGACGTCTGCTGGTATGCATCGAGCTGGCTATTAAGAGTCTGCGCGGTTCCACTTGAGAGAAAACCGGCCGTATCCGTAACCCATTGGGATGGGGCACTCGGAAGATTCTGCGCAACGCAAACGCTAGGCGCAACGAGGAGACAGATTCCACAAATCAGGGCAAGGAGGATTTGCTTAATTTCCGAACTTCACCTTTGGCGCGTTTTGAGCTCCTTCGTCAGCCTTGAAATAAGCTTTTTCAGCGAACTTAGAACCGAACATGCCCGCAACTAAGGATGTGGGGAAACTAAGACGCTTCGAATTGAAAGCCTGGGCCGTCTCGTTGAACCTCATTCGTTCAACTGTAATTCGATTCTCTGTTCCTTCAAGCTGGGCCTGAAGGTCCCTAAAATTGGCGGTTGCCTTGAGGTCGGGATAGTTCTCGACCACAACCATGAGTCGGCTAAGCGCAGATGAGAGTTCTCCCTGAGTCTGTTGGACCTGGGCAAGCTTCGTGGCATCGTTTGCCGGATTTCCGCCTGAGTTCGTCAAAGCACCTTCAGCTTTGGTTCTAGCCTCCGTTACGGCAAGAAAAGTGCTTTTCTCGAAGTTCGCGGCTCCTTTGACCGTCTCAACAAGGTTAGGCACGAGGTCTAAACGTCTCTGATAGACGTTTTGAACTTGAGCCCACTGGGACTGAACTTTCTGGTCGCTGGAAACGAGACCATTGTAGGTCGATCCTATGATTAGGCCGCCAATGATGACAATTCCAATGACTAGCCAGACCCACATTCCCTTTTTTTGAGCGAGTCTCGACGTTTGTTCACTTTGCGTTGATGGGTTCATTGTCTCCTCAGTTTCTTTGGCGTTACCTTCTAAGCCTTGGATTCCTTTGCGCTACGACATGTGTCTGCGCAGGTTCTGCAAGCTTCAGCACATCGTTTGCAGATGTCCATGTGGTCAGCACCCTTTTCGCACTCAGTAGCGCAGGCTTCACAAGCGGAAATGCACGAAGCGGAAGCAGAGTGATCGCCTTTGGACAAGTTGTCGCTGTGTTGAATACAAAGATCAGAGCAGTCATGGCAGAGCATCACACAGTGTTCCATTCCGCCCATCTCCTCGCATTCCTTAGCGCAATCGCGACAGATAGGTGCACATGATTTGCATGCGTCGATACAGCTTTGTAGTTCTTGAGTAATAGTCATCTTAATTTTTCCTGGATCACGCACATTGGGCAATCCACGGTACATCATGGAATGGAAAAGTATTGCCTGCAAGTCGTCTTTTACGTGTCGTCCAAGTGATGTCGTCCCTTCGAAGGGCATGGATCGGTTTTCAAGGTGGTACCACCCTCCCTACCGATGTTCAAGAGCTAAGATTTGTCATGGCGGCGACGCCATACACCAATACCGGTCAACAACATTCCGACGACTCCGCCGATAATCATGGCTTCGCCGAGCGTATGGTGCCAGCCACCCATCGGGGTTAGCAACAACAGGGACCCGCTAACCACGAGAGCTGCAAAAGCGAGGGCGCCCGTGAGCCGCTCGATGTTACGGCTGAAACGAGATCCCATAGCCTCTAAACCTGGAAGTCGGCCCAGATTGCCTTCGGCGATGCGCTTGAGTACCCGTCGGGTGTCACCGGGCGCATCGGCTATCAACCTCTCCATTTCACGCGCGAGGTTGATTGTCTTATCGTTGATGCGTGTCGGCGAGAAGTGTTGCACCGTTAGGCGCGATATCTCTACGCGAAATGATTCCATGTAGTTGTGTTCGGGAGCGAGCTGACGAATCAAAGCTTCAAGAATTACGAAGGCGCGTGTCATCAGAAAAAATTCAGCGGGATTGTGAACCCCGTTTCGGGTTCCAGCTCGCATTAACGATTCGAACGCGTCCCCGATCGAAACATCAGCCAAGTTGCTCCGATTGATTTCATAGAGCGTCGCCTTGATATCTACCAACAGCCTCGAATGGTTGACGTCTTCGCTCGTGGGTGCCATTTCAAGATAGGCCTCGGTGGTGGCCCTCGCATCGCCTTTGACAACTGCCTCGAGAAGGCGTATCAGCGATTCGCGCAACGGCTCGTCGAGTTCGCCCGTATTCCCGAAATCGAGGAGGCTCAGCCGCCCGTCGGGCAGAACGAAGACGTTGCCGGGATGGGGGTCGGCGTGGAACACACCTTCTTCGAAGATTGATTGCAGCATCAGGCTGACCAGGGTGTTGATCAACTGGGGCATCGCTTCCGGGTGCTGCTTGGCGTAGGCATCGATTCTTTCGCCAGCTGAAAACTCCAAAGTCAGCACGGACCCGCGCGAATACTCGGCCACGACATTCGGAATCCAAAGATTAGGCACGTCTCTCAGCGCCGTACGAAAGAGCCCAATGGCTCTTTCTTCGCGAGTGAAATCGATTTCCCGATTCAGGCTATTGGCAAACTCATGCGCCACCACCGACATGTCGAAGGCACGTAGGCTGGGGGCCAGTCTCTCACCCAACCCTACCAGGTAGGTCAAGGCAGCAATGTCCTTGGAGATCAGTGCTTCAAGGTTTGGCCTCTGCACCTTCACGGCGACGTGACGCCCGTCCTGCATGGTCGCCTCATGCACCTGAGCGATGGTGGCAGTGGCAAGCGGCTCTTCGCTGAACGAGGAAAACAATTTCGTCAACGGGGCACCCAGGTCGCCTTCGACTCTCGCCCGAACTACGTTAAAGTCCATCGCCGGCAAGCGGTCGTGCAGCAGAGCCAACTCATTGATGTAGGCGGGTGGCAACAGGTCGCGTCGCATCGCGAGCACCTGTCCGAACTTGAGGAAGGTTAATCCCAACTCCTCGAAGGCTTCACGTACCGCTGTTGGCGGCGGCCAATGATTCTTTCCGCGCAGGGCGCCAAGACATTTGTGTCGCGCGAGGACGCGCATGATTTGGATGAGTCGTGGTGCTACCCGCAGCAGGCTGCTTTTCTCCGGGTCAATCACAGCGCACTAATCTCTTCGAGGGCTTGCTCAATCAGCCGCTTCGCTTCTTTGGCAATCGGTCGGAGATTCTCATTCCGCGCCATATCCATCATCATCATGGGATCTTGGGCTCCTACGTGGACGGCGCCTCCGCACTCGTGAACGAGCACGTTGCAGGGCAGCAGCATGCCAATCTCGTGCTCGACCTTGAGGGCGCGGGAAGCCAAGTGTGGATTGCACATACCCAGAATCGTGTACGGCTCTATCTCCTCCCCTATCTTCTCGCGGAGTGCGGCTTGCACGTCTATTTCGCTGAGCGCTCCAAGGCCGTGTTCCTTGAAAACGATCTTGACACGTTCAATAGTTTGCTCAAATGTTCCGATCGCGATGATGCTCATGCCATAGGCACTGTGTGTTAACGTGTTCATTGTTTGTATTCCTTAGACCTTGGCTGCCTGCCGCGAGCACTTGGTCAATATCGGTTGTGCTGTCATAGTCGAGGTTTAGTAGCCGGTTGCCGCTCACTACTTCGCGATCCTGAAGGTGATGCCGCCCGATCCTTCGCCGACCTTGATGGTATGAGTTACTTTATTGGTGGTCGTGTCGATGATTGAAACCGTGCCGTCAACAGAGTTCGTGATAAAGGCACGCGTTCCGTCGTCGCTGACGACCACCCCATGGGAGCCCTTGCCGGTTACAACTGTAGCCACCACTTTATTGGTTGCCACGTCAATCACAGTAGCGGTGTTATCGGGATTCCCGGCGCCGCCTTCGTTGGCGGCGTAGACGAGCCGTCCATCCGGTGTGGCGAAAACTTGAATTGGCTTGCGGCCAACCGGCACCGTGGCGATACTCTTACGCTGCGCCGTGTCAATGACGGCGACATTGTTGTCAACCGTCGAGGTGACGTAAGCACGCTT
>JAYVXG010000453.1:0-4937 GCA_043785475.1 Armatimonadota bacterium | reverse complement strand
CTCATGTTCGCTCTCCCAAGCCAGAGCCGAATGGCCTGGACCAAGAACCTCGAAAAAGCATTATCGCTCAAGCCTGAGCATTTGAGCCTCTACTGCCTCACAATCGAACCCAACACCGCGTTCTACAAGAAGAACCTTCGCGGCGAACTGGACCTGCCCGACGACGATATTCAGCGGGAAATGTACGACGAATGTGTTCAGCGAACGGCAGAGATTGGGTTGCATCAATACGAAATTTCAAACTTCGCCAGGCTCGGTGCAGAGTGCAAACACAATCTTTGCTACTGGTACGGTGAAGATTACGCGGGCTATGGTCCGGGCGCGGTTGGGTGCGTCACCATCGATGGAATCTCGACTCGTTACACCAATCTCAAACACCCGGATGGCTACTGCAAAGCAGTCGAGGCGAACTCTCCAATCCCGTTCGAATCCGAAGTTCTCTCCCCCGAAACCCGAAACATCGAACGGATCATGTTGGGGCTGCGGTTGAACGAGGGGATTCCAACCTCAATTGCCGACCTAACGAAGATTCCGAATCTGATCAACCGCGGCTGGGTATCAAATACAAATGACCGAATCATGCTCACCTCCGAAGGCCGCCACTTCTGTAGCGAAGTCGCCTTGGAATTGATTTAACTTGAGTCCGGGAGGCACTGATACACGTAACGACGAACGAGCGGAGTTTATGAGTGTTGAATCTGTGGAAACACGGATAAGCTCTGGTCATAACCGGCCGCCTCGGTATCCTTGCCATCTTCCTCCCCTCAGTTCTCTGTCAAACTAAACCATATGAACCTCCGGATGTGGACTTACGATATCGCCCGCGAGCAATGTCCGGACCTCCAGTACCTGCGCAAGCTATGCAAGCTTTCGCTAGATAACGGCTACAACGCTCTTGGCCTCTATTTGGAGCATCGATTTGCTTATCCATCGGCTCCGTGGGCAGCGGGTAAGGGAGCGCTGACTCCCGACGTTATTGAAGCCATCCAAACCGAGTTCCCCACCCTCCAGATCGTTCCATTCATCAACCTCCTCGGGCATTTCGAGGGGTTCATCTACACCGAGCAAGGGGCGATGTTGGCTAAGGATAAGTTCAGAGGTATGCAAGCAAACCCGTCCGACCAAGATTTCCAGGCTCTTTGCCGGAAGCTAATTGATGACACAATCGCGATCTTCCGAAGCAACCTGATCCACATCGGTGGGGACGAGACCCAGCAACTAGGCGACGGTGATGAGGAAAAATCTAAGAACTATGCTGAGCACTTTGGACCCCTGGCCCAATATGTAATCGACAAAGGACGGACACCCGGAGTCTGGGGCGACATGTTTTTCGAGCATCGGGAAGCGCTGGACGCAATGCCGAATGGGACCATCGTCTTTGATTGGCAATACTTTCGATCACCCGAACACACGAGCAAACTCTTTCGAGACAAAGGCTTTCGCACCATTTTCTGCCCGACCATTTTCACCTACAACTCGATCTGGTGCCACCTTCCCCAAAGCGAGCGAAACGTCCGCGAACACGCCGAAGCTGCCGCACGATTAAATGCCGAAGGCGTTTGCGTAACGACCTGGGAGTGTGGGCTTTTTGGCAATTACAACACGATTCTGCCCTGCATCGAAGCGAGCGGACAAATACTGAGCAACGCGGAGCCAGGAAAGGACCAGGCGTTTCCGTTGGAAAACGCAACCTTGGCCGAGGATATTGCGATCTATCAGGATACAAATGGTGCTGAGCATTTCTTGAGAGCGTATCTCAAGCACAGCGAAACCGACGAAGAGTGGGCTAGGTTGCTGGGGTGCGAATTGCCCACCCATGGTGGCCAATGGGGATTTTCGGGAATCCGTTCTGGAATCAAGTGTCGGATGTTCTTGAACAGCAATCCTTTCCTCTTTTGGCTGCGGCATTCGAACTCGATCCTATTGCATGCCGATGCTGCCAGATCAATTGCCGACCGTGCCTTGGCATTCTCAACCAACGCAGACCAGCGGGGCATTTGCCAGCTCATCACGCGGTCGGTGGAATTTGTCGTTCACGTCCAAAATGCGCGCACGTCGTATTCGATGGGGCACCCCGGCGACTCAATCAATATCCTCTCACCGTGTCGACAAATCTTCGACGAAATGGAGAAGATTGCTATCGCAAACCATATCAATTCGTGCGGATCGCAAGCCGATGCGTTTCGGTGTAAAGCGGCTAAAAGACATGTCGAAGAAGTGATCCATCGAATCAAGCAATATGGAAACGGCTCCCTTGGTTACCTTCCTTCCTTCGAATCTCTTACCCACCCCAAATTCGTTCCGCACGACCAAGCCAACTGGTGGTTGATTAATAGTTGGGCAAACGAGTAAGGGAGTTAATACGCGAAGCGTTGACCTAAGCGAAGCGATGCCCTCTTCCGTGTAGAATGACGAAATGGGTTTTGACGCTGAACTATCTCGAAAGCACTTTCTAACCGGCTCACTTTTCGCCGCCTTTGCTCCCTTCGCCGTTCTCGCTCAAAACTCCGCCCGAACCGCTTACACCCTCGAAGACGTTAAAGGCGCAGAAAAACTCTCCGGCATCGTCCTCACCGAAGATCAGCGCAAGCAGGTCCTCCAGGCACTTGCCGGTTCCCGCAGCGGCCTCGACGCTATCCGAAAAGCTGGAATCAGTAACGATACTCCGCCCGCGTTCGTCTTCGTTCCTCACGGCAAAAAACCCAAAGCCGGCTACAAAACCGATGTCAAGCCAACCCCGTCCAAACCGTTTATCAGACCAACTAACCCAGAAGACATTTCGTTCCTCACTGTCGCCGAGCTTGGAGTGTTGATCAAGAACCGACATCTTAAACCCAGCGAATTAACCGAGATTTTCCTCGCCAGGCTCAAACAGTACGGTCCAAAGCTCAAAAATGTCATCACCCTCACCGAAGAGCTCGCCCGAAAACAAGCCCTTGTAGCGGACGACGAGATCGCGAAAGGAAAATATCGTGGTCCCTTGCACGGCATTCCGTTTGGCCTCAAAGATCTTTTCGCCGCCAAGGACTACTCAACTACTTGGGGTGCCGAACCATACAAAGATCAAGTCATTGCCTACAACTCAGCTGTGGTCGAAAAGCTCTTTGCCGCCGGAGCCATCCTCGTTGCCAAGACCAGCCTAGGAGCACTCGCCTACGGAGACGTTTGGTTCGGCGGGCTGACCCTCAACCCTTGGAACCCCAAGCAAGGATCCTCGGGTTCGTCAGCCGGGTCCTCCTCTGGAACTGCCGCCGGACTGTTCGCTTTCAGCATCGGGACCGAGACTTTGGGATCGATTATTTCTCCCTCAACGAGGTGCCGAGTCACGGGGTTACGTCCGACTTTTGGTCGCGTAAGCCGGTTCGGAGCCATGGTCCTCAGCTGGACAATGGACAAAGTCGGCCCGATCTGCAAAACGGCCGAGGACTGCGCTCTGGTGTTCTCTGCTATTCACGGGGCGGATGATCGTGATCCGATGTCGGTCGACTTCCCTTTCACTTATCGTTCGTCGGTAGATTTAAAGAAGTTGAAAATCGGAGTGTTGGTTCCGTCTTCGTTTAAAGAGGGCGATGATTTTACAAAGGACCTCGGTGTAGCCGCGACGATCTTGAAGGGTCTGGGAGCCGCGTTTACGCCGGTAAAGATTTCTTCTCCGACACCAGGCGTGAGTGAAGTTCTCACCATTGAGGCATCGGCCGCGTTTGATGAGATCACCCATGACGGCCGAGTGGATACGATGAAAGGCTCGCTGTGGCCGCCTGCGTTTCGGGCTTCATCAATGCTGACGGGAGTGGACTACATTCAGGCGATGCGAGCTCGCACGACCTTGATGCACAAGTTTGAGGAGGAAATTTCAGCGTTCGATGTGATCATTGCTAACGGCAGTGGGGGCGATGTCTTGGTGACGACGAACTTGACCGGGCATCCGCAGTTGTTTATTCCGATGGGGTTGAACGATCAGGGGCGTCCCCTGGGAATCTCGCTTATTGGTCGGCTGTATGAGGAAGGGACGATGTTGGCGATTGGGAATATGATTCAGCAGGCGACGGGGGTTTATCGGAAGCGGCCGGACTTGACGGCGTTGCCGTGATTGCCGGACTTTTCTGCATGACCCAGGTGTTCCTCCCCCCTCCGTCACGCACGTCATAGTTTTTGCATTTTTAGATGGAATGTCGCGCGTGCCACCTCCCCTCAGTGGAGGAGCTTTGGCTGTAGTATTGCCAGAAGTGGCAAAAGACTCAGGTTTGGGTCAGTTTCCGAGACTGGTTGCCGTTAGTCGTTTTTGGGTGCAAACACATCGGCCATCATTCTTGCTTTTCTAGCAGCTTCGGTTTCGCCAGCTTGCTCGTAGAGGGCAATGGCTCGATCAAATAGGGCTCGGTCGCTTGGTTTTCGCTCGACACCGAGGGAGACTAAACACATCGCAATTCCAGTTGGATTGTTGATTTCTTCGTAGATAGCGAGGGCTTCTTCCACCGTGTGGCCGTCCATGTACTCTTGCCTCATTTCGGAATATCGTTTGTTGCGGGGTTTGTCTTTGAGTCGGTCCAGTTCCTGCATTTGTTGCGGATTGGGCGTGAATGCTCGGGTGAATTGATAGATCGTTGCGGCTTCTTGGTCCCTTGCACCAACCTCGAGAGCCAGAGAAAGTGACTCTTCAAGATATGCCTTTTGATCGATGGCGGTATCGAATGGCAAACAAGCCCAGCGCAACGCTTTGGCCAATTCTATCTTATCATCGGTCTGACGGAGGTAATGAATTGCTTTTTGCCCGTAGATTGACGCTTCGGGAAATGGGCCGATTTGTTTGAGCAAACGGGCCATTCTCGCGCAGCAGATTCCGGCTTCGCGGGCTTGCTCGGCGGTTTCATACTTGGCCATAAGAGCTTCGAGAATTGGCTTTGAGGCTTCCTCTAGCGGCAGGTCCCACGGCTCAT
>JAYVXG010000452.1:0-4942 GCA_043785475.1 Armatimonadota bacterium | reverse complement strand
ATCGGTATTACGATGACAATGCGTGGGTGGGTTTGGCGGCAATGGAAGCGTACGATGCCTCGAAGAACGCTAAATATTTAACTGTCGCAAGAAATGTGATGGCTTACCTGAGAAGTGGTGAAGACGATAAGCTTGGTGGCGGAATTTACTGGCATGAAAATAAGAAAGAATCAAAGAATGCTTGCGTCAATGCGCCAGCCGCGATGCTGGCGTACAAACTGTTCTTAGTCACAAAAGATCAATCATATCAAGCTGACGGCGACCGATGGATGGATTGGACGGAGAGGCTTAGAGACAAGGATCTGTTGATCATGGACAACATGAATCTCTCCGGCGTTATTGATCGGACGAAGTGGAGTTACAATTCCGGCTGCTATATTGAGGCCGCGTGTTTGCGAAGACATATTGCGGAAAATGAATTGTCGTCACCTGGCTCACCTCTCGAACTTTCCAGGATTGTTCGGACACGTGACGCTTCGATAAGTCGATGGCTCAAAAAAGACCAGTATTTAGTCGATGGACCCGGAATGTTTGCGATGCACCTGTTCGAAGCCTTGGGAGCTGTGAACAACGAAATTGTTGACAAGCAGCAGACAGGAATTCCAAAAGGTCGCGGTTTTCCTGAAGGTTCCAGATATGTTGCATCTATTTTCGAGAACTGTCGAAATGAGGACGGACTCCTTGGCGAAGCTTGGAATCGAAAACCGAAACCAAAGGAACAGTTGAAGCTGATGTTTACTGCCAGCTTGCTCAGAACGAGTCTTTTGGCTCGGAAGAAATAGCACGCGTGATCAAACCTTCGTTACCTCATTGGATATATGATTAATGGAGCTGTCGTTATGTCACTCCAAATTTGAGCCATTGACGACGGTGAAAAGTATTTCAAAAAATAATCCTTCCGACATGTCGATTGTGCAGTTCCATATTCGATTGTTGAGTAGGAATTCGTTTTGGAGTAGAAGAAATTATGTGCCCAGCTTGCTATTCTGCCGTTGCCCTTTTTGTTGCGGGCCTCACATCGTCCACCGTTGGCGGTGCATCGGTCTTTGTCATCCTGCGCCAAATGATCCGTGAGAAACGAACCTGTACTTACTCCGAGGAAACTAAGAAATGACATCAGAGAATCTACCCCATCCACCAATTGCCAGCCGAGGGGAATGGCGCAAGGCCCGTGTTGAACTTCTCATACGAGAGAAAGCAGCGACCAGACTAAAGGACAAGATCGCTGCCGATCGGAGGCGCCTTCCGATGGTGAAGGTCGACAAGAACTATACGTTCGATGGCCCCAACGATAAAGTGTCGCTTCGTGACCTTTTTGGCGACAAAAATCAGCTTATTGTCTACCATTTTATGTTTGAACCCGACGCGGAAAAGGGTTGCCCGGGCTGCACCAGCTACATTGATGCCCTTGCGCCGGTCGACATGCAGACGCTTAACAGAGGTGACACCAATTTCGTCATCATTTCTCGTGCGCCAATTGATAAGCTCGAGACGTATAGAAAACAACGTGGCTGGAACTGGAAATGGGTCTCTTCCTTTGGAAGTGACTTTAACTATGACTTCGATGTGACCCAGGATTCGAGCGTGAAGCCGGTCGAGTACAACTACAAGACGTCCGAGGACCAAACCCAAAAGGGCGAAGTGCCGGGGACAAGTGTGTTCTTCCGGCTCGGCGATGACATTTACCATACGTACCAAACCTTTGCTCGCGGAAACGAAGGCACCGCTGAGAGCTATGGGCTCCTGGACTTGACGCCTTATGGTCGACAAGAGGATTGGGAAGACTCGCCCGCAGGCTGGCCGCAAAAGCCCACTTACGGTTAAGATGATTTAGCAAGCTCCAGCATTTCGGTGAACAGTTCTCGAATTCGATGGTTCGGCAGGTCGAGAGCTGCTTCGCCAATTGAAAGTTCAGTCTTTCTCCATCCATTCACATCATTCAGATTCTGAATGAGGAGTACTTTTTCTCGACGAGCGATCTGACCAGAGGCGTCGAGAAGGGCCTCCTTTTCGGCATCGAACGAAAGATGCATCATGTTTGTATGAGCCGGGTTCGGGGAAGCCATGACTCCATTTAGGTTGTTCAAAATGCCAGTTATTTCATTCGCCTTAGCGACATATTCGGGAATTCGATGCAAGTGCCGATCCATGCCGATCTTTGCCGAGATCACATTCGGGAACATGGTGTGCAGGTTTCCACCGTGACGCCTCATCCAAATCCTTGCCTCGGCGATGAAGTCGGCGGGACCAGCTAAAGCTGCACCTGGAAGACCGTGAAGAACCTTGTAGAAGGAAACGTAGACAGAATCGAAATCCGCGACAATCTCCTTATAGGTGCGTTGGTAGAATGGTTGGCACTCCCAAAGGCGTGCGCCGTCGAGATGAAGCTTCATGCCTTTTGACTTGGTATGGTCAATAATTGTCTGAAGCTCGTTCCAAAATGGGAGCTGGCCACCGATGTCTCGCTGAGGCAGCTCAATAAGAAGGGTCGCGATATCTTCCGGAACGGCTTTCAGGTCATCCAGGGTAAACAATCGGTCCTCCTCTCCAAGCAGAATGCCGTTCAAATAATGAAGCTCTGTGTACGCCATGTGTTCGTGCTGTTGCAAATGACACATCGGGTGGAAAGCGACGTTTTTGTTCTTTGCGCGATCCGCCCAAATTCGGAGGGCGATTGGCTGCGCCATGGTTCCGCTGGGCATAAACACCGCCGCTTCTTTGCCAAGCAGGTCGGCAATCTCTTGCTCAAAAATCGAGATGAATCCGCCATTGCCGTAGTTATCTGACCGGTGCTCGGCGTACGGGCTCTCGGCGATGTCTTGCATGCGCTGGCTAACCGACCTTGGATAGTGGTGGCCAAGGTAGTGGGTGCAGCCGAGGACTGCGTCGATGAATTCGGGTTGGGTCATTTGTTGGAAGTTCGGAGTTGGGAGTTAGGAGTTTGGAGCTTCTCAGTTCTGCTCGCAATTGATGCTGACCTTCCGACCACGACATCTGATGCCTTCGGCGGAGTCTTGACGAATTCACCCGCGACCCCCTCGACCACGAGCCGACCGTCAGCGGTGATCTCCATAAAAGCAAACAGCGGTTTTGAGTAAGCCCACATTCCGCTGGACCAGAAGTAGCTGGCCGAGTTGACGCAGTAGTAGGGAATACCCTTGACATGCTCCAGGCGGTCAACGTGGAGATGACCAAACATCGAAAGGGCAACGGCTCCTTTTGGATTTGCTTTTGCGCATCGGTTGACAATGTCAAGAATCTGTATTTGCTCGGGAGGCATCTTCTGGCCGGGTTCGGCAAAGCCCAGTGGCTGGTGAGAGACGAGAATGACGGGCTTTCTTGAGGTTAACAGAGTTTTCTCTAGCCAGGTTAGTTGCTCTGCATCAGCCCAATTGTGAGTGGCATTTTCGGTGAAGTAGTTACCGTTTGCGTATGAGACCAAGTCTCCGTTCTTCT
Organism: Armatimonadota bacterium; assembly: GCA_043785475.1. GTDB lineage: Bacteria > Armatimonadota > Fimbriimonadia > Fimbriimonadales > Fimbriimonadaceae > Fimbriimonas. Next base: position 1,486 of record JAYVXG010000452.1, on the reverse strand, counting down.
TGAAATGGTTTAGGTCGAGCACGACGAATTGATAGTCGCCTTGAACGTGAACCCGGTAAGGGCTCTTCATCCCGATCGTTTCCACCGCTTCGGGTTTGGTGACCTTGTCCATGTCGTGGTTCCCCAGAACATGGATCGTCGATAGCTTGATTTCCTTATATTTGTCGAGAAGCTCTTGCGCGCCCTTATCCGAATAGCAGAAATCACCCATCTGTAAAACAAACTGCACGTCTTTTCGACCCTGAACTGCCTCGACGAAGGCGGAGATTCTTTTCATCGCGTCGGGAGCCAAGCCGTGATGAAGATCGGTTATGACGGCAAATTTGAGCGATTTCCTTGGGGCGGGCAAGAGGGCTAGCGGTATATTCAGCTTGGGTAAGAACGCTAGGGAGCTGTATTTGAGTAGTTCGCGCCTTGTCATTTTAGTTACCCACCACACGATAGAATTTGTTTCCTATTTCCATATGCTTGGCCGCTCCGGGAGGTCCTGGAGTCTCGAACTCAAATACAGTGTAAATGCAAAAGAGATCGGTAACTGTCCCTATGACTTTTGGAATCTTTAATGATTTGTGTTTGGGCAATGCAGCAACCGAAATCGTGTGATTTACGATTCTGCCGCTGGTTGAATTGGAGGGCCATTGGTATGTCGAGAGGTCCAATGCGATCCTCTCTCGCTCCCTGAATTCACTCTTAAAAAACAGGGATCGATTCCAATAAATCACTGAGAAAGGAACAAACCAGACAATTCCAATAATTGCGAAAAACAGAAATAGTCGTTTTACGAATGGCATTGTTGTCTCACGCCAAAATGGGCTTAATGACCGTTCCACTCACGTCGGTTAGTCGGAAGTCCCGGCCCTGATAGCTGTAGGTTAATCGCTCATGGTCAATCCCCAGTTGATGCAAGATCGTTGCGCCAAAATCGTGGGCATCGACTCCATCCTTCACCACGTTGTATCCATAGTCGTCCGTCTCCCCGTAGGTTGTTCCGCCCTTAAATCCTCCTCCTGCAACCCAAAGGCTGTAGCAGGAGCCAAGGTGGTCGCGGCCGTGCCCATTGATATTGTTTATATCGCCCTGAACGAAGACGGTTCGTCCGAACTCACCCGCCCAAATCACGATGGTGTCTTCGAGAAGGCCCCGCTGTTTAAGATCTTTGACGAGGGCGGCAGAGGCTTGATCGGTGTCCCGGCACTGTAACGGAAGTTGCGTGGCAAGATTTCCGTGCTGGTCCCATCCGGAATGCATGAGCTGAACAAAGCGAACTCCGCGCTCGATAAGTCGACGAGCCAAGAGACAGTTATGGGCGTAGGAACCGTTCTTGGTGACATCAGGGCCGTACATTTCGAGGATGTGCTTTGGCTCTTTTGATATGTCCGTCAGCTCCGGAACGCTTGTCTGCATCTTAAACGCCAACTCGTACTGAGTGATTCTCGTTTCAATTTCTGGGTCGCCGTAATCTTCCAGTCGTTTGCGGTCTAAGGCA
>JAYVXG010000451.1:0-4946 GCA_043785475.1 Armatimonadota bacterium | reverse complement strand
CAAAGCCAAGAAGCTCATCATGGTCGGCGAGTCGCCTCAAGCCAAGAATCTTTCAGCAATCGATCAAGCTGCTTGGATGATCATTTGCTCGACCCTCATGAACACCGATGAGTTTCTCACCATACACTAAACCATGGACCCGATCCGCGAAGCCGAACTCCTGATGACCCGAAGACAGCTCTTCGGTCGAACGACGTTGGGCATCGGCACGGCGGCTTTGAGTCGATTGTTGTCGGTTGGAGGAATCGCGAGTATTGCCGGTTTGGCCGAGGCTTTTGGCGGGGATCAGGGTCACCACGGCTTGGCTGGAATTCCGAACTTTGCCCCGAAAGCCAAGCGTGTTATTTTCCTGTTTATGAGCGGCGGTCCGAGCCAACTCGACCTCTTCGACTACAAACCCAAGTTGGTGGAGATGTTCAATAAAGATCTCCCCGACGATATTCGTCGCGGACAGCGAATCACGACGATGACAAGCGGTCAAACCCGCTTTCCAATCGCACCATCGAAGTACAAGTTCAAGAAGTACGATAACGGTAGCGATGGTGTCTTTGTCAGTGAATTACTGCCCCATACCGCGTCGGTAGTCAAGGAACTTTGCGTTGTGAAATCGATGTGGACCGAAGCGATCAATCACGATCCGGCAACGACCTTTATTCAGACAGGGAGCGCGCTCCCGGGCCGCCCCAGCATGGGATCGTGGCTCAGCTACGGTCTTGGCAGCCTCAACGAAAACCTGCCGACCTACATCGTTCTTCACAGCAAGGTCAGCTCGAACAAACCGAACCAAGCGGTCTATCCGCGGCTTTGGGGATCGGGATTCTTGCCAAGTGAATATCAAGGAGTTGCTTTTCGGTCGCAAGGGGACGCCGTTCTGTATCTCAAGGACCCGGATGGAATGGATCGCGATACACGTCGAGTGATGTTGAACGACGTCGAAGCGCTCAACAATCAGCAATTGGGATCGTTTGGCGATCCTGAAATTGCGGCACGAATCAAGCAGTACGAGCTTGCTTACCAGCTTCAGTCGAGCGTGCCAGACCTCATGGACCTGAGCAAGGAGTCGCCGGAAACGTTTGAATTGTACGGCCAAGACGCTCACGAGCCAGGAACATTTGCCGCGAACTGTCTGCTCGCGCGGCGAATGGTTCAAAAGGGCGTGCGGTTCGTACAGATTTTCCACCGAGGGTGGGACCTCCACAATAATTTGACTGGCGACCTGCCAAGTCAGGCAAAGGACGTTGATCAAGGGTGCGCAGCCCTGATCAAAGACCTCAAAAGAACCGGACTGCTCGACGAAACGCTCGTCGTTTGGGCCGGAGAGTTTGGCCGAACGGTTTACTGTCAAGGCCCCCTCACCGCGGATAATTATGGCCGCGACCACCATCCACGAGCGTTCACGATTTGGATGGCGGGCGGTGGAGTCAAGCCCGGAATGGTATATGGCAACACCGACGATTTTGGCTACAATATCGTCGACAAAGATGGCAAGATCATCGATCCCAGCATCGAAGAATTTACTCCCGGAGCAGTCCATGTGCATGACCTGCAGGCGACTATCTTGAACCAACTTGGCATCGATCATACCAAGCTGACCTACCACTATCAGGGCCGAGATTTCCGGTTAACTGACGTTCACGGCCACGTTGTAAAAGATCTGCTTAAATAAGTAAATTTTCCATTAAAAAATGGATTTGGAGGGAGGGCCAAAGTGCCCCTAGAGCAAGTCGCGAGGCTTGAGTGGAGTCTTAACAATAGTAGGGCAATTCGCCCAGGAGAAAAAATCAAATGAATCAAAATTTGAAGTGTAAGGCAGCTTCCCTCATTGGTTTGGCTACCTTGACTACCATGACCGTCTTCGGTCAGTCTGGCCCCATTAGTGTCAACGTAAATGGACAGGCCATTAGCTTTCCCGAGGCCCAGCCTCGAATGATGGGGAACTACGTGATGGTTCCTCTTCGAGGCGTCTTCGAAAAATTGGGCGCCACTGTTGATTGGTTTGCAACTGATCAAAAAGTCGTTGCTCACCGGGGAAATACCATAGTCGAACTGAAAATTGACGACAATCAAGCCACCGTAAATGGGAAAACGATTTCGACGGCCAAAGCACCGGTAATTTATCAAGGATCGACATTGGTTCCGATCCGGTTCATTAGTGAGACGCTCGGCGCGTCCGTCGATTGGGATTCTACAGCTCATCTTGTGTCGATTTCCACGACGACGACATATGCCGATTCGAATCCGAATGTGACCGCTTTCCGATCAGTCATGGAGCCCCGTGGTACGGTCTTGCCGGTTCGGCTAGATACCTCCCTTAATTCGGCTGACAACAAGGTCGGCGACCGTTTCACTGCTTCCATCGACACAAATGGAAACAGTGACTACTTCGGCATTCCGAGAGGAACAAAGGTTGAAGGGCATGTCAACTTTGCGCAAGCGAGGGACGGCGAAACGCCCGGCGTGCTTGGACTGGCTTACGATAACATTGTGATGTCAGACGGAACACGAATTCCGATTAACGCTACTCTTACCGGACTGGATGAGAAGAGCGTTGAAAATAAGGATGGACGACTTCGTGCCAAAACAATGGCAAACGGTAAGGACGACATGAAATATGTTGGAGCCGGAGCGGGAGCGGGTGTGCTTATAGCCCTTGTCACCCACGGTAATGTTGTGACGAACGGAGTTATTGGCGGAGCCCTCGGCTACCTATACCAAACGTTGATCGGCAACAAGCAGGACGTCAAGAACGTCTCGCTTGACCAAGGGGCCGCTCTCGGCGTTCGATTGGATAGCCAGTTGGCCTTTCGACTTCCTGGTTCAAACTAGACCAAAATTACTCAAGGCTCGGACGAAATTTCGTCCGGGCCATTGTTGCGCAAAAGCAACTATTTATAAGTACACGTCACGCTCAATTTGTTGATCGGGTTATAATTCTCTCAAATCATGATGAAAAAATTATTTGTTCTGATCACTCTCGCTTGGGTCACTCCAGGGGTCTTTGCTCAATTCGGCGATCTGGGGAAGCGGGTGCCGTCGATCCCTGGTATCGATAGCATCTTCAAAAAGGGCCCGGCAATTACGACGTCGCTAAAGGATGCCAAATGGGAAGCCGCCGACCAGGACGGCATCAATCCCGAAGCTAAGCCGCTCAGCACCCTGACGCGTGGTTCTCGTGGTGGTTTCATCCTTGAGGCGGGCGATTATTCAGGGACGATGCAGTCTTATTGTTTACATGCAGGTACTTATGGTCCGACCCGCGGTGACGCATACCTGTACGCACCAGTAAAAGGTCCGGCCGCAAAAATTGTAACTATTCTCGTTGAGAATACGGTTCAGCACCCTGAGATAGACCAACACAAAATTCAGCACCTCCTTTGGGCGATTGTCGCCCGTACTAAGTTTGCCGACCTTCCGCATGATCTCCAAGTAGTGGCTGGCCAACTCCTCACGTCGCAACAGATTCTCGACCTAAACGGGGGCGCACTGGGATTTCTTTCGGACGAAGTGATGAAGCGAGGGTTCATTAATGAGCCGCCTTTTATCCAGCAAATTATGCAGGCGGAGAACAATCTTCGTCACGCGATGCTTTCTCCGACCACAAGCTATGGTGACCTTGAGTCCATCGCAGTTTTGACTGGCGCGTCGACGCCAGGAAAGGATAGTCGTGATGTTCCAAGTGGCCGTTGGTCTCATCATCCTGATGGCTATTGGGTTCGCTATAAACCAAACGGCTACACGAATACGGTTCTGGAAATCCGCGTTGAGGAGGCAGCAAAGTGCATCGGTACCGAGTTCGATCCCGCCTCCCACATCGCGACTCCGTGCGACACGGGTCGTCAACGCCTTATTCAATCCGGTCGGTTTTACGAAACTCACTGACCTTAATGGTGTAGGCGGAAACGGTACGTTGTGATATCTTCCCTGTCTAACGCTCGAACAGCGGAGTACTTTCGACGAAATGAGGACCGTTTTCATTGCAAACCGCGTACCGCGATCCACCTAAGAAGTGGACGCCCGCATGGCGGCCTTTAGCGTCAATGATATAGAAATTCAATCCAAAATTAGGTCGCCCTTGGGCGTTTCGAAGTCGCTTTTCGACGGTATTACTGGCGACCCGTTTCAGTGCAGCCAGTCCGGCATCCTTCGGGTGGGCTCCGCGCCGCATTTCTTCGACGATGTGAAAACTGCAGAGATTGTACAAATTTGCTTCACCCCGCCCGGTTGAGCCCGCGGCACCGACGTCTCCATCAACGTACAGCCCAGCACCTAGAATCGGCGAATCACCGACTCGGCCAGGAATCTTAAATGCGAGACCGCTGGTGGTCGTTACCCCGCAGATTTCGCCTTTGGCGTTGATCCCGCTGCAGTTGATTGTTCCCCACAGGTGCTCAGGATCGATCATTCCTTCGGCAACAAGCTCAAGAGCGACACGAAGAGACTCGCCATCTCGCTTCTTTGGATCGAGATAGTGTTCGGGGTCGATGCGACGCTTCCATTCCAGCCAGACTTTGCGGCTCCGCTCGGTGTTAAGGTCGGCTTCGATGGTCAGACCCATGTTGCGGGCGAACTCTTGCGCGCCTCTTCCCACGATGAGATGGTGGTCCGTCGAGGTTGCAACTAGTTGAGCCACCCGCGAGGGAGTTCGGACTCCTTCGATGCTTGCCACTCCGCCCGCCCACCGTTTTGGCCCATGCATGCAGCAAGAGTCAAGCTGTACGACGCCGTCCGCATTGGGTATCCCGCCGTATCCAACACTGGTTTCTTCGGGGTCAAGTTCGACGATGTTCACGCCTTCGATAAGTGAGTCCAAAACGTCCTTGCCTTCGGTAATCATGCGAAATGCACGTTGGACGCACACTTCATCGCCGCCATTCTTAAACTGGTTTCCGTTCCCGCTGGAGATCACGACCGGCTTAACCGCGGACGGCTTGTAGATCATCGGCATC
>JAYVXG010000450.1:0-4980 GCA_043785475.1 Armatimonadota bacterium | reverse complement strand
ATTTTGCGAAATTCCAATCGACGTCAGTTGTGCTCTTGGACTGAGCGAGTAGCCATTTGTAAAGTGGAGCAATGTCTTCGCCCTTGACCGAAATTTTGCTGAACATTGGAAATTTGACGCTATAAGTTGCGGTGCAAAAAGTCTTAATCTCCGCATTCGTTCCTGGCTCCTGACCACCAAAGTTATTTGCGGGGAAACCGAGAACAACCAAACCTTGCTTCTTGTACTTCTCGTAAATGGCTTCAAGCTGCTCGTACTGCGGGGTATTGCCGCACTTTGTTGCCACGTTGACGACAAGAAGGGCCTTACCTTTGAATTTTTTAAGGCTCGTCGGCTTGCCGTCGATATTAGCCATTGTAAAGTCGTAAATAGAACCAGCCATAGGATTGCCTACTTTCATTGCCATCAATGACGCGATCGCGAGGGTTGTAACCATAAGAAGATTCTACGTCATACTCATCGGCAAAGTGGGCGAAAAACTGTATTTTATTAGAGTCGGTGGGACGGCAATGGGCGGAGTTGCCGGGGCTCTGTCAGTCGCGGGAGAAAGTGTCTCCGGATCTGAAGAAATTATCTACGAGCCAATGAAATCGTACTTGGCGGGGTGCGGAGTAACCGTTTTTCCATCCTTCGATCCTTCCCATTTAATGGAGACTCGACCGGACCTTGTTGTTGTCGGAAACGCGGTTTCACGAGGCAACGAGGAGCTTGAAGTCGCCCTTGAGCAAAAACTCAATTGCGTCTCGCTTCCCCAAATCATTGCCGAAAAGCTGATTGGCAAGCACACCAGCATTGTCATCGCGGGTACACACGGGAAGACGACCACAACCGCGATGACGGCGAATTTATTGGAAGTCGGCGGGTTAAAGCCAGGATTTATGATTGGGGGTGTTCCCGGAAACTTTAATGTTTCTTGCCGACCGGCGGCGGGTTCGGTATTCGTGATCGAAGGAGATGAATACGACTCTGCGTACTTTGACAAGCGGTCCAAATTTTTGCATTACAAGCCGGACATTGCGGTTGTGAACAACATTGAGTTTGACCACGCCGACATCTTCGACAATTTAGAAGCAATCAAGAATTCATTTCGGCTCTTCATTCGGCTTGTCCCTCGCAACGGGGTGGTACTCGCTAACGGCGATGATGAAAACGTTCGGGACGTCCTGAAGGTTGCTTGCTCGCCGGTCGAGACCTTTGGGTTGGGAGAAGATTGCTTTTGGCGCGTTAAAAACATCCAATCAAACATCGAGGGCATGTCGTTTTTGGTACTTCGAGATGGGGTTGAGATTGGGGAGTTTCAGTCCCCTGCTTCGGGTTCGTTTAACGCTTTGAATATGCTGGTAGCGATTGCGTGCGGTCATCGGCTGGGCATGTCGATAATGGATTTGCAAAAAGGTGTCTCCTCGTACATCGCGCCCAAGCGTCGGATGCAGGAGAAGGGAACCTGGCGAGGGGCACTTGTTATCGATGACTTTGGTCATCACCCTACTGCCATTCGCCAGACAATTGACGCGATTATTGATCGGTATCCGAACAGAAGAGTCATTGCATGCTTCGAACCCCGATCCAATACGACGACTCGGAATTTCTATCAAAAGGAGCTTGCCTCATGCTTTGCACGGGCTCACGCTGTGGCGATTGGAGCTCTGGATCGACCGGAAAGATATTCGGAAACCGAACGATTAAACCTTGGTCAGCTAGCTCGGGAACTCCCTTCACCAAACTTCGTGCTTAGTCTGGAGCAGGGGAGGGAGCCGGGTTGGGGCAAGTATCTCCGAATCTGGCTCGAAACGGTTATTGAGCCCGATGACGTGTTGGTGACCTTTAGCAATGGCGATTTTGGTGGGTTGCGGGCAATGCTTGTTTAGGGTGGGTTCGAGCCACTCTGTTCGGTGCTGAAGTTGGCTATTCGCAACATGATGTATGATTCGACTCTAGATGTTTGATGCTTGGAAGGATATTGGATGGGTAATCTCGGACCTGTGATATCTGCCCTCCTTTGTGCCTCGGCAATCTCAGCGACCCCCGACCTTGGAAAACTTGAAGCGGCTCTAAATGCGGTGGCAAAGCCATTTCATGGTCGATTAGGCTATTGCGTCGTGGACCTCACCTCCGGCAATCGCATTTCATTTCAGGGCGAGGACATTTTCCCGACAGCTTCGACAATCAAAACTTCGGTTGCATTTGAAGCCCTCTGCGAGGTTGACGAAGGAAAGCATAGGATGTCCGATACTTACCCTTTGCTTGCAACCGAAAAACGCCAAGCAAGCATGTGGACGTACTCGATGAAGGATGGCACTAAGCTCGATATCGATGGGTACGTCAATCTCATGATTGGAGTTAGCGACAACACGGCGACGATGACGATGCAGGACTTCATCGGCAGCAAGCCGGTCAACCGGCGAATGATGAGATTAGGTCTCTTGAACACAAAAATTCTGGGGCATCGGGCTGATCGAGATAACCAGGAGGAGGCTTGGCGCACCAAGTTTGGTTGGGGAATGACAACCCCACGCGAACAGGCGCGACTTTACGAGTTGCTCTACCAGCATAAGGCGGCCAGTCCGGCGGTGTGCGAAAAGCTGCTACGGATTCTTTCGAGACAATACTGGGACGACATGTCCATTTCCGCTTGCCCAATCGACGTGAAGGTATGCGCAAAATCGGGTGCGGTGAATCAAAGCAGATCTGAGGTTTCGATTGTATATGCGTCGCGCCCCTACGTTCTGGCAATCTACACCGCTGACCAGAAGGATCAGCGATGGGTGGGCGACAATGAAGGGGAGGTGGCCCTGAGGAAAATGTGCAAGATAATTTGGAATGTGTTTGAGCCTAAACGCCCCTATGAATTGCCCAAAGGCTATGAAAAGTTTAAGCCGACGGGCGGCGGAGTCGAGTAGTCCTGGGTCTAATGGATCATATTTGACGAAAGTGGCCCCGAAGTGGCGAAAGTGAAACTCCCCACAACGGTGAATTCGTTGAACTCTTCAAAGGAGGTCGGGAACTCAAGAATTATGACTTGAGTCTAATACGCTCAAGTAAGTTTATAAAAAAAGACTCACATTTATGGAACTATATGAATGGGATGCACGTTTAACTATTCAGAGCACACCGCTACAACCCAGGAGGGAACAGCAATGACGACTACATACAGCCTTAACGAAACCGATACGATTCGATTCAATGAGTTGATGAACGAGACCTACCGAAAGGTCTACAACATGGCATTTCGCCTGAGTGGCAATCGTCCAGACGCCGAAGATTTAACGCAGGACGCGTATTTTCGAGCCTACCGATCCTTCGGAGATTTCGAAGGAGACCGACCGTTTGAGAATTGGATTTTCCGAATTGTCACGCGGCTTTACCTCGACTTGCTAAGAAACCGACGCCGACGCGTCCAGACCGTCAGCTATGACAACACGCTGCCATCTGAAGTCGGTGGAGACTCGGTTCGATTTGAAATCGCCGACGATCAACCATCGCCAGAGCAAATCATGATCGAGAATGCCTACAGTGAGCCTCTACAGATTGCATTGGAGTCTTTGACTCCTGAGCAGCGAGAGTTGATTGAGTTAGCCGACGTGAAGCAGGTTCCCTATACTGAGATCGCCGAGATGCTTGGTGCTCCTGTTGGAACGATTCGATCGCGACTTCACCGAACGCACAAGGCGTTGCGTGTGAAGCTTCAGCAGGCGCAAGCTCAGCAAGCGCTGCGCGGCAACCGTTCGTAAGACTTTGTTAATCGCATAACACTAGCCGCTCCCTTCGGGGAGCGGCTTTTTTTCGGTAGCAAAATTCAGCCTTCTAGCAGTTCGAAAGGGTATTTAGTCTGCGGATTTGTTAGCAAGGGTCAGTTTTGTTAGGAATGCAATGCCAATATCTTTAAGTTGGTAGTGTTCTCCGTCCATACCACTGTAACTATAATTCATTAGGCCAACTTCAATAAGTCGGTCTAGGAAGGGTGCAACTCCTTGGTTTGGTATCCACCCGCCACGTTGTGGTACCACCTCTTTCGTATACTTACTTCCGTAGTTAACCAAGAACTCAATCAGGCCGTCGGTCTGGGAAAGGAGCTCAAGCATCTCCTCGTATGTGAACCCTGCGTAGATCACCGCTGGCGATGTCAGCCTTCGAAGTTCAGAGTTCTCCCTGCTTAGTCTCGCCAATTCATCTGACAGCGCAGGAAGGTTCGATTGCTCCGAGGGCCTGACCCATCCACTCAGGTCGTCTCGGCGAGAAAGCTCGCCTAGCTTATTCAGGATTGCAAGCTGTATGTCCTTTGAATCCATCCAGAACTCAGATACTTTTGAGAGGACGAGAGATCGGAACGAAAGTAAGTCTTCTGAAACCTTGACCGAATCTATACCTGCAGCCTTCATCCGGCTAGCCAATGCTTCATCGCGAATCACGCAAGCAAAGACTGCCTTTTTTCTTTCGATGGCATACTCGTATTCAAGCTGAGTGTAGCTCTTACCAGACTTCTCATTGATCGATCCGTAACGCCCGCCAAGAATCAGAAAGTATGCATCGGATTCATCAATCCATTGTTTGATGACTTCCCACTGAGATTCATCCCCTGCGGTAAAGAGCTCCATTCCGGCAGGAATGTGACCAGCTCGCAAAATTGCCATAACGGCAGCTTGTCGTTCAACCTGCAAATCTTCGAAAGTTGAAGAAACAAAGACTTGGAGACGCTTTTTTAGGAATTCCGCCATCTGCCAACAAGTGTATTCACTTTCTGACGATACAAGCCGGGCTATGGTCAGATAATATAGGCTAATGGCCGATTTTGATGACTTTATAAACGCTGACGAGTCAGTAACTTTGTTTCCGTTTTCGTTTGTGGCCGAGCTTTTTCGCAATCACAAAAATCTTCTGCATGATACTTTACAAGATCTATTGCCAGGGAAAGAGGAATTTCTGGTAGCCACGCGAGTATTTGCTGCTAAAAAGTCATGGCATCTTCGACAGGATCAAGCA
>JAYVXG010000449.1:0-5022 GCA_043785475.1 Armatimonadota bacterium | reverse complement strand
CCGGCAAGAGATGGGTCTTGGTTATGCCCCCCTCCTTTATTAAGACAGAGGTAATTGGTGTGGGCGTGTGCCGCCAAGTTAAAGGATGGATCGAACAGGATGGGTCCAAAACCGTGGTCGGAGCGAATCCGGTTATAAATGCCGAGGACTTGCTTGGCGTCCGCAGGAATCTCATCCCCGTTCTGAATTGCGTCGGGCCGAATCGTGACCGTCCACTTCTTGTCAAATTTCGCCCAGTCATCGACTTTCACCTTTGCTACGACCGAGTAGGTTCCGGGGGCCATCGGCTCGTTCGAGTCGAAGAAAAGTTCTTTTTTGCGGTTGTCGTACTTTGCGTCGACTTCTTTGCCGTTGATAGTGAAAGAGGCAGCCGTTATCTTGGCGCTTCCATCGGCCCAGACCTGCCAGACAAATCTCGGATTTTTAACCTTAATGTCTTTCGATGGACCAAAACCTGCCGACCAAATTTGAATTTGTGCTTGTTGAGCGATTGAGGCAGCCGAAAGCACTGCAAGTCCAATGAGCGAAATATGAAGTTTAATTTTGTTCAATGGGTTACTCTCGGTCAAAAACTCTCGGGCTTAAGGACCAAAGAGCGAGTGTACGACATATTCCGTACACTTATTCTTATGGTTTTCTTATTTTTTGTCAAGGATTCTCATAAGTTTTTTTCCGTGAGATCGAACAATTTCACCCAGTAAAACTGTCAAGTTAAATTGAGCACTCTGTAAACTTCAAAAACACCCTAGAATATGTGTAAGTCCATTCGCGCATGAGCAGTCCCCCCCAAACGCTTGGTCAGTATCAGATCATCCGCGAAATTGCGCGTTCGAACGACATTGTCTACGAAGCGTACGACCCTCTGATGAACCGCCGCGTGGCGGTGAAGGAACTTCACATGCCCCCTGGCTCGACTCCTCAGCAGTTGGCCGACCGGGTCAGTCGGTTTGGAAGGGAGATTCACGCGGTGTCGCAGATGAACCATCCCAACATCATGACGGTATTCACCGCAAGCGTTGATGATGGGCGCTCGTACATGGCGATGGAGTATCTCGACGGAATCACCCTCCGAAAAGAGATCGACAATTCAGGATTTATTCCCGTTGAAAAGGCGGTGGAAATTATTGCTGCGATTCTGGGCGGCCTAGCCCACGCGCACGACAAGGGCGTCGTTCACCGAGACATCAAGCCCGACAACATCCAATTGACCTCCGATGGCGGCGTTAAGATCACCGACTTCGGTATTGCTCGTTTGACTTTCCAACCCAACCTGACAATGGACGGCCAGGTCTTTGGTACGCCGAGCTACATGTCGCCCGAGCAGGTCGTGGGCAAAGAAATTGACCAGCGAACCGACCTCTTTAGCGTCGGCGTCATGCTTTACGAGATGCTCACAGGGAACAAGCCTTTTCAGGGCGATAACGTGATTGCCATCACCCACGCGATTGTGAACGCCTCTCCACCCGCGACGACTCAGATTCCGCAAGGGATTTATGCCGTGATCGCGAGGTCGCTTGAGAAAGCGCCCCAGATGCGGTATCACAACGCGAACGAAATGAAGGCGGCATTGCTCGATGCTCAGCTGCCGATGCAGAATTATCAAAGTCCGGTGTCGGGGTTTGACCCGTACTCACAGCCACCCCAGAGCTTGATCCAGCAGACGTACACGTCTCCCTACCAAGCCCCTGACCCTTACGGGCAGCCTATTCAGACTCCGTACGGTCAGGTTCCGACGTATAGTCCGTACGGGCAAAATATGGCGGCTCCGCCGATTATTGCTGCCCTGCCAACTTACGGTACTTATAATCCTTACCAGCCGCCGACGGGCGGTCAGATGCCGAATCCGCAACCGTACAGCGTTTACTATCCGCCGCCGCCCGGCCCCCCTCTCATTAGTTATGAAGCAAAAGAGCGAATGCGCCAGTTTGTCTATGCGACACTGCTGATTGGAATCATTGCCGTAATTCTGATCCTTGGATTTTTGGCGTTGACGAACTCGGTTAATTCATCGAAGAGTGCAACCAAAGAAACGAAACCGTCCGGTTCATCGGCGGAATCAAGTTCGTCGGTGCCAGTACCGACTATCGAGAACACCAAAGCGTATCGACCGCCGGGTGCGGAGAGTGCGGCGACGAAACCAGCGGGTCCATCGGGTGATGACCTTACCGCCAAGGCAGACAACAGTGCGGCTACGATCACCGATGTCGCCAAGGTTGCCACGCTGATTCAGGCGGGTGACGCCTACCACGCCGCGGGCGACAACGATAAGGCGCTCGTGGCTTACCAGCAAGCGTACAAAATCCGGTCCGATAACGGGGGAAGCAAACGAGATCTTCGCGACCTGTTGTACAAGATGCAAGAAGTCACGGCTCCGGGTAGCCCCCAGCGAGCCGACGTTGACAAATATTTGGGCGATCAGCTTTAGACAGAGTCTTCGGCCAAATACTAATCCTTAGTCGCTCTTCGCCCTCCAATCGTGACTGGGACGACCATTTTGAGCGTGATGCTGTTTCGGTACGTTTTCGCGTTTGGGTCGCCGAGGATAAGGAAGTATTCAACCCCTTCATTCCCACTTCTTTGGTACGCCAGGTACCCGTTGATCTGGCTGTTGTGTCGTACTAATCGGCCTGCGATTGATCGGTCGTTGCCCAAGTCATAGGAGGAGGTAATAATAGTTTGGTCAGCGGAGCCCTGGTAATCCACGTGTTGCTCCTGCACGTTGAACTGCAATTTCTTGCCCGCCCGATAGGACGAACCGACGGTTAAACTGTGATAGGGAAAACCGCCCTGACGGCCCTGATCGAATTGGGCGCTAATATTTGTGTAAGGATTTCCCCTTGGAAATGACATTGCCATTGAATAGAGACTCTCGGGACGGCCCAGGAAATCGGCGAGATCTGCGGATAACCTTATATTCACGCCTGGACGAACGGTGGCGCTCACGCCTACCGCGCCTTCTTTTCGATAGTAGGAGCCATCGATCCGGTTAAAGCTGACGCCGAAGAAATTTACGTTAAAATCGCTCAGAACACCTCGGTTGAGGTTGTGGCTGTAGTTAACGTATACGCCCGGACCACTGTAATCAGTTTCGGGCACGAAGCCAAGCTTCGGCAAAAAGCCTTTGTCTGATCGAGTCCAACCCGCCGAGGCATTCAATCCGTTTTTCGAGTAATTGACGTTCAAATCACTTTGCTGCTTAGTACCTAAAACGCTGTCTTGGCTACCCATCCATCGGGTCGAAAAGTTGAAATCACCAAAGTCTTGCGACAGTCGGAAGAAGGTAGCCTTGTTGCTATATCCTGGCCGCTCTAAGGCAGTCGCAGCAAACCGGAGAGACGTTCCTGGATTTGGATTTTCAGACAGAGTAAAGGCAAGGTCCGACTCCCGTCCAGGAAGCGTGGTGGCAATAAGGCCGAAGCTGGTTTGGTCAGTGATGCGACCAAAGGTGTTGATCCCTGCGCTAAATTCCTTGATCCGTTGACCTGCAAATATCGGCGAAAAGCTGTACCGCCTTCCCTCTTGAAAGAAGGGCCTCGACTCGTTGCCAATTCGCTCAAAGTGGGTGAAGTCTAAGGACAACACGCTGTTTTCGATGTTCTTAAAATCTGGGTTGATCGAGCCAACCATGGTGATCTGGTCGGCGAGGGAGGTCTTCATGTCCACCCCGCCGTTAAACAAGCCCCCATTTTTCGCATCGTATCCCGCATAACCGTACGGCAAAAGCTTGATACTGTGGTCTACTTCGGGCGTCGGAAGTTCTACCCCGACCCATGTGGGAGTCAAAGTAGATTTGGTTTGGGGCACGTACGTGGTGGAGAGGTAACGACGGGATTTTGCAATAAACCGAGAGCAATTGAACCGCACGTTTCGTTTTCCCCCTTTTGGGACATCCATGGCCCGCCAAGGAATCCTTGCCTCACATTCCCAGCCGGTCGCGGTGATTCGGCCTTTTGCGACGATAGCCCCGAGCCACTCGCGTTTGGCTGCTCTACCGCCAGCAATAGACATATTGGTTGCTCCGTTTGGGTTAATTCGAAAGGCATTGAATGCGTTAAGGGAACCAGTAAGATCGAGATCCAACTCAACAGAGTCATCCCCGCTCAGTCCAACATTGGTACGGTACTCGGTCGCGTGAATCGAAGCGGGATCGCTATCAACCAACTGAGCTGCGAAGTAAATATAGGACTTGTCGTACGCAAGCCAAAAGCGCCCCGAATCGGGATATTTGGTGCCGTCGCTGGCGTCGAACAAGCCTTCGACGCTGGGCACGTCTTTCCATTCGGCGGGATCGAGAACTCCGTCGATGGTGGGAGCAGTCGGCATTCGGTAAGCGGCTAACGAACTTTGAGACAGAGCACGGTGGGCCAGTGCGAGGAACATCCAGAAAAAGCAGACCCTAAAAATAACGTTCATCTACGATTGACTCTCGGCCGAAAAAGCACAAAGCTCAGCGGCACGATCAAAGACGACTCTTTTCTGGTTTGCGTTCTGGTTCCGAACCAATTCCCTTTCGGTGGCAATGGAGCTCGCGGCTCTCAAATCGTGAGCGGTACCACCCAATCTTGGCGCTTGAACTGCGCCACTCGCCATCCGTAAGACGCGAAGTCCACCCTTAAAAAGTATCAATTTTCCCCGATTCATGTTCCCACGATGCGCCTCTTTGAGATCGCCCCCAATGACTACGGAGGTTAGTAACGATTTCTCTCCAACAAACTTGTGGGAATTCAAAATGTTCAGATATTTCTCTCGACGTCTTAATACAGTTTATATTGTCCTAACTACACCAAATATGGTATAATTATTGTATCTTGATACAATTTCGCCTCGTGAATTCCGTCGCTCAGCCCCACTCTGCGGACCCTCGAAGAAACGATTGCCCCCGTACCAAGGAATGGTGTCAAACCTCACCTTCCCAATTCCGGCGCAAAGGATGTGGAAGCAATAATGCCTAGTCCTCTTCATTACTGGCCGGTCTGCCACCGCGAATGGATGGCAAGCTCGACCATTCAGGCGATGGGAAAC
>JAYVXG010000448.1:0-5035 GCA_043785475.1 Armatimonadota bacterium | reverse complement strand
TCCAATTCCGCTCAAGTTCGAAGCGGCAAATGAAAGCATGTTTGACCCATCTGGTGCGCTTGGACTCGTGAAAGCTACCGCTCCAGGGATTATGTGGCAACGCATCGCTAAAACCGACGGCTGGGAAGTCTTTGGTAACGGCGGAATTGCCCGTTACAGGCTCGGCGCGGGCGAAATCTGGGTGACCAGTGCCCGCTTAATGCAAAACATGCACCTCAAGGATGCCGCCATTGACTTCGTCAAACTCCTTAGTGTGGGTGGGAAAACCAAACCAACCGTCCTCGTCGACAGCGGCAGCGAGGGCGGCGAATTCACCAGCTCGAACCACCCCGACCTCATGAACTCTCACGACATCCCCTTCATGACCCTCGGCGAAGTCATCGTCAAGGAACAAAAAATGGATAGTTTCACTCCAGTCCCCGGCCCAATTTCCAACGACGACGTCCTCAACGGAAACGGTGGCAACATCGCCAGCAAGTTCGTTCGTGACCAGGTTATCAAAATGTCCCAGGTGCCAACCGCGCCGAACTTGACGGTGTTTGAAAAGCTTCGAACCGAACGAAGGAAGGAACTCATGCGATCATTAGGGCTTGACCCGATGCCGCCAAAGACTCCATTAAACGCGACAATAACCGGGACTATTCTGCGACCTGGGTATCGCATCGAAAAAGTGGTCTTCGAGAGTCGACCACGGTTCTATGTGACTGCCCACGTTTACGTTCCCGACAATGCGATTGGCAAACTGCCGATCATCGTGAATGTGAACGGACACTGGGCCCACAAGAAGGACGAAGACCGAATCCAGCTTCGTTGCGCCTTCCAGGCAACCCAAGGCTACATCGCCATCGCGCTGGATAGCCCGGGCTGGAGCTTCGAAGGAAATTCCCTCATTGAGCGACGCGAGGAAGGAGATCACAACGACTTCATGCTCGTCCAAGGGGGGACTAATACGACTGGCTACTACGTCTGGGACTCGATTCGCGCGCTCGACTACATGTCTACCCGAACGGATTCCGACATGAGCAGAATTGGGATCACGGGTGCTTCTGGTGGCGGACTCGCTACCCTTTACACCTTCGCGGCTGATGACCGCTACAAAGCGGCGGTCCCTGTCGTTTACATGTCGAGCATGGAGACTGCGCCCGATAATGGGTGCCTCTGCAATCACGTTCCGGGCACGTCGCAGATCGGAGATCGCTCGGACGTCATCGGAATTCAGGCACCAAAAGCCGTGTATTTGATGGGTGCCCAAAATGACGGAGAATTCCCTCCTGCACCCATGCGATTGACTCACAAAAAGATGCAAGAAACATGGGCGTTATTTGGCAAGAAAGAGGACGTCCAGGTTCAAATTTTTGCGGGTGGGCACGACTATAACCAGCTAATGCGCGAAGCGTCAATCGGCTTCTTCAACAAGTATCTCAAAGGTGATGGCGACGGCTCGCCGGTGAAGCAGCCGGTGCTCACCGCCATCGATCCCGAGGATCGGCAGCTTCTGGCATTGGACCCGCCCGCCACGAACGAGCGAACCATGCGTGACCTTTCGCTGGAGTACTTGAAGAACGCTCCGAAGGACGTTTCGGTGGCCGAGGTGTTTAAGGTCAATGGTGGACTGCCTGCAAAGACCGATCTGAAGTATAAGGAAACTGGAACGGCACCATACTTCTCGGTTACATTTGAGTCGGAACCAGGATTGATGACCCCGGGCGTATTGATTTTGGATCATCCAAAGGAAAGCACAATCACGATCTATATTAGCGATAATGGCAAGGCTGCCGAAATTGAACGCCAAGGGGTTATACCTGGCTCGGCTCTCTTCCTTGACGTGCTCGGCACTGGCGAACTCAGCGAATTCGACCTCCGATTTCCTATCTATGCGGGGCGGTCAGTCGCGTTTACTGCTGGTTGGCAAATTGCGAAAGCGGCCGAACTTATGCGGAAGTATTCGGATGATATTGAAATTGTCGGACGCGGACCAATCAGCTCTCAAGCGGTTATGTTCGCCGCGCTGATGAATCCAAAGATCGCGACGACTACCGGCATCGATTGTCTGCGGAAGTGGGAAGACGTGTTCAAGGACGGAGCGCCCGAAAAGGCCGTCCAGCCTCGCGCTCACCTCATGGGCACCCTTGAGAACCTTCGAAAGAAAGTCAAGAATGGCGAGTGGAAGTTCTGATCCGACGTGGAGTGGAAGAACGAAGTTCCCAGGGATTAGTCGGCGCTTTGTTCAGCGAGATTCATCGGGCTGAAGTCGTCTGCCAGACGCCGCTTATGAGATCAAAATGTATTATTCCGGCAGCCCGGCCCCACGCTTATTTAAGGACTTTCTGGAAAGTAAAGAATCTTGAGTGGCTTATTGAAGAATGACTAAAATCGATTTACTAAAAGCCGACGCGGAGTACGCCTTTCAAGAACTGATGCAGTCTTTGGAAGGCGTTACCGAACAGCAGGCCCGGGCAATATTACCGAACGCTGGCAGCGATTATCTGCACTCCGACGGATCGATTCACGGCCTAGTTCACCACATTGCGAGTGGCAAAAAAATGAATGGCAGTGTATGCTTTCGCAACACCGAGCACCGCTGGCGAGATATTTATGCCGACGCGCAGCGCATTGAACCGAGTTGGGTTAAGGCCATGGAGTACCTGGTTGAATGCCATGGCTACTGGATGAGCAGTTGGGCGGACAGAACCGATGACCAGCTTCACGACATGAGACCGACGTATTGGAAAACCGACCGGACCGTACTTGAAATTCTCCGGATCATTACTCACCACGATACTTATCACGGCGGGCAAATCGCGGTAGTGCGCTACGCAGCACCAGAGTCTGACGCCGTACCACCGTCCGTCGCCGACGACATCCTAAAGTATTGTCGCGACTTACCGCACTGGTAGAAAATTTCTCAAGGTTGTTCGGCAACAAGCCATGTGGAAATGAACCTACAAATTGTAATGCGAAGTCGCTTGTGTAGTTAACTTGAGAAAGGTATGGAAGATATCAGGGCTTGATTCTGAAAGTGCTACCGTGCGAAGATGGAGACTGTATGTCCGGATTTCCCCTTCTCACTGGTCCGATGAGTTCGCTCGCGACTCCGCAAAATGGTCGAAGTATGCGTGCGACGTCAACTTTTCGCGAAGGTGCGGACGGGCTTTACGACCCAATCGCTCCGCCCAAGAGTGACCTCGAAGAGAAGAGTAACCGCGACAACTTCAGAGTCGCCCCGGGCGCGACGCATGTGCTCATGGATGTCGAGGGCCCCGGCCTTGTCACCCACATGTGGATCACTTTTCTCGGCCCCGAGCCGCATCCTTGGGCGAAGGACGGATCTGCAAACCACCAAGAACTTTTGCTGCGAATCTTTTACGATGGAAACGAACGACCCGGCGTCGAGGCTCCGTTTGGCGACTTCTTCGCTGGCTGCTTCGGCAAGCGTTCGGCCGTGGTTAGCATCCCGGTCGTGGTCGAAGGTGGCGACTCGTACAACTGCTTCTGGCACATGCCTTTTCACAAGTCGTGTCGAATCGAGATCGTCAATGAAAGCGAGAAACCTTTGAACTTGCTGTATTACAATGTCGACTGGATCAAGAAGGACTCGTTGCCCGCGGAGACCCCGTACTTCTATGCCCAATACAACCAGTCTTATCCTTTGGAGACCGGCAAGCCGTACACAATTTTGGACACCAAGGGGAAAGGCCACTACGTCGGAACCGTCTTCTCGGTGCGCACTCGCAGTCCGTATTGGTTTGGCGAAGGCGACGAGATGATCTCGATCGACGACGACACGACTCCGTCGGTGTGGGGAACCGGAACCGAGGATTATTTCCTGTGCGCGTGGGGGCTGGAGAAGACTCTGACTCCGTTCTTTGGCGTGCCGTACTTTGATCAGTGGGGCATCGTTGGAGGGCATACGAGCGCTTACCGATGGCATATCAATGATCCGTTCGTTTTTAACACTTCGTTCAAATTCGACTTTGAAACGTTCGGATGGATGTCGCCGGACGAGAATCCTGAGTATCGCGCTCACAGCTGGAACGCTCGCGAGGACGACTTTGCCAGCGTGGCCTTTTGGTACCAAACCGGAACCCCAACCTTCGCCGCCCGATGTCCATCAGCGAAAGAAAGGAAGTTACCGAATATCGAACGGTTGGTCGTCGTCGCGTCGCAACTCGAACTCGGACAAAAGAACGACCTCGACAACCAGGACTTGCCTCGCCTCGAATATGACGGACGAAAAAGTGACTCACCAACGGAAATGGAGGTCCAGCGGTTTCCCGAGCACTTTGAGCACTATATTCTATATTCGCCGGCAGGTGCTGACGGACGGAACTCTCTTGAGATTCCGTTCACGGTGACCGCCAAGGAGCCCCTGAGATTGCTCATCAATATGGGAATGGGGCCGGACTTGGGCATCTATGCAGTGACGCTCGATGGAATCGAAATGGGCGAGAAGATGGACTTTTACAACCCGACCGTGGAGGCGAGAGAGTTTCATTTCCTGGATTTTTGGCCGGAACCCGGTACTTACACGCTGAAGCTTCAGTGCGTGGGGAAGAACCATCTTTCGAGCGGCAGAGGGCTTATGATCGAGTCGGTGAGGCTGCGAGAAAGACGTCCAAGAGTCACCGAAATGGCGCACGACAAGGAGAAGGATTGGCGCGCTGATCCTCTGTACTACGCGGGGACGTAGGTTGGGATTCAATCCTTCTTAGTATGATTCAACCCTTCCGTCTCGCCTTTCATCATTACTCGAAAATCTAGGAATGAAAGGCGAGACACTTTCCCATTCATGGGAAGGACCTTACGAAAAGGAAGTTTTAGTGCTTTTAGCAGTGCAAGTTGGTAGTCGAAAGCACTTGCATTTACGGTTTGTGTTATCTCAAAACCGGAACCATTTGTAATGTGCCAAAATCCGGTGGGAGCTACAAGACCATTGTGGCTAGTCCCCGTTTGACGATCCATTAGTATGTGAGGATTGCCTCCTGTTCATTATGTTCGTTCGCGAACTTTCTTTCCCACATTGCGGGGGTGAGAT
>JAYVXG010000447.1:0-5038 GCA_043785475.1 Armatimonadota bacterium | reverse complement strand
CCCTTTGGCCTTGGCGCATCCGTTGGCGCCATTTTGAGGTTGAGTGGGGAAGAATCTGAAGCGTCGGCGTTTGCCGCATTGCTTCCGATCGGGGTGTTACTTTCCACTTTGTCAGGGCTACATCCAATGAGTCCGATTGACAAAAGTGCGAGTCCAAGAAAGCTCCTTCGCATGACTGTCATTTTAGCCGGAAATGTTAACAAGGAAGTGCCCACTGATGCCAAATTATTGGGCAATCAAATATGGGTTGATTTATTTTTGGGATCGTGCTTGGCTTCAAATCGTCGCTCGTTGGGCTCCCAGATCTCCTGCCAAAGGTGGTCGTGGTCCTGTCCTTGGATTTTCTCTAGCATTAAGCTTCAGTCCCAATCATCGCCCGGAGGTCCTTTTCTTTAACGTAAAACTAATCCACGCCGATAACCACCGAACCAGGAATCTCGCTGGAAAGTAAATGGGCAAAAATGAACTTTCCGGAACCGCCGTGGCTTGAAATTCCGATAATTAGGGCTTCGCCCGTGGATATGACGGTGCCTTGCACCAAGTTGATTAGGGATTGGCGTTCAAGGACGATCATCAGCGAGCAAATAGCCCTAGAACTATTTCTTTCGTCGCCGAAGCAGAACCAGCGCTCCCAGCGAAACCGCGGTAAAGCTCATCGGCTCCGGTACTGCTTGAATACCGTTCAACGAAAAATCTCCGCTTGGCGCAGGGTCAAAGAAGATTTTTATTCCGTCAACATCGCCAAGACTTGCAGCATCGGAAGTGAAATCAAACTGGTATGCAACTGGAGCGGCAGAAAATATTCCGCCGACGACGGTTGCGGTCCTCGTAAAACTGTTCGTGCCACCATTTGTATAGAGCGTTACAGTAACGGGCATGGTTAAGTCATTGGTTCGGAAATCGAGTCGAACAATTGGACTGCTCATGAAATTGGCGTTAAGCGGGTTTGATGCCGGGGTGCTTGACGAATTTGCAAATCCGTATCCAAGCGTGAAATTGATATCGACATCCGTGTCCGTGCTGACTTCGAGCACGCCAGGATTTGTGATCACTCGGCACTTTGAATCCCCAAGGAGTGGGTTCGAGGTGATGGTTAGAGAATCATATCGAATACCTCCAATAGCGCTCGCAGCCGCGCTCCAATTGTTTACCGTTCCAGATGTGATGGCACCGCTGTTATAGCTGCCCGTCATAAAATCGTCAATTACCACAGCTTGTGCGGTAGCCCCAAGAGCGATTAGCCCTATAAAAATTAATCCTTTCATCAAAAAACCCAAAAGAGCTTGTCTGCCCTTTTGATCCTATTATGTAATATTTCGTACCCATATTTGGCGCAATGCCCAAATACTTATACTGGAAATAGTACTTTTGACATTCGGTACATGTTCTGGATCACTTTATAATGCGTGGCGTGAAGTCCGTTTTAGGCTTTACCGACCGGCAATAAGCGGCCATAAGCTTGGCGCAATTCTCTACATCGGTAAGGCTTAACAGCTCGACTGGGGTGTGCATATAACGAAGGGCAACTCCAACAATTCCGACCGCCATGCCCGCGCGGTTGAGCTGCATCGCATTGCCATCGGTTCCGGTGCCGCCGCCCGTCACATCCACCTGATAAGGAATCCCGTCCTTTTCGCAAGCCGCGCGAATCATGTTAAAGACATTTGGATTTGCATTAGCTCCCCGCATAACCGACGGGCCTTTGCCAACGTCGAGTTGGCCGTATTTTGTTTTGCTCACCGATGGGTAGTCGATGGCGTGGTTCACATCAACAGCTAGTCCTGATTGCGCGTTGATCCAATAGCTACTGGTTCGGGCACCACGGAGACCAATTTCTTCTTGAACGGTCGCGACGGCGTAAACGCCTACCCCCGGATCGAGTCCACCGTCTTGTTTGAGAAGACGTAGGGCTTCAGCAACAATAAAGCTGCCCATCTTATTGTCAAAACCCCGGGCAGATGCTCGGTCGCCGTAAAGCATTTGAAATTCGTATTGATACGTGACTGGATCACCCAGAGAAATCAGTTTTTCGACCTCGTCTTTGGTTGAGCAGCCGATATCGATCCAAAGATCCTCTATCTCTGGTTTTTTCTTGCGCTCTTCGTCCTTGAGAAGGTGAATTGCCTTCCTCCCTATGATGCCAGGAACTCTCTTTTTACCGTGAATCCATACTCGCTGTCCGACCGGGATGACGCTGTCATGACCGCCGATTGTGCTGAAGTAAAGCAATCCGTCGTCCCCGATGTAATGAATAAGGAATCCAATTTCATCCATATGCCCGGCCAGCATGATCTTCATGTCAGCCTTGGGGTTGAGGATCGCCGCCACGTTGCCATGGACGTCGGTTTGGACGTCGTCGGCAAACGGCTTAGTGTAGTTACGGTAAATTTCTGCGGCGTGTTCTTCGAAGCCAGACGGGCTCGGCACATTCACGATTGCCTTCAGAAAATCGAGGGATTCGGGTCTCATATAGGCGGAGAATACCTACTTCTTTGCCTTGGCTCGCGCCCTAAAATAGATTGCGAAGGAGTTGATGAAAAGTAACCCAATCATCAGCACGAGGATGGCACTGGCTGCCACTTGGTGGAATTTTTCATTTGATTCATTTGCCCAATCAAAGATCTTGATCGGTAACACAGTGAAACTATCGCCCAGTCCCCGTGGGGACGAAGACACATAGCTGACAGCGCCGACCACGATGAGGGGGGCCGTTTCCCCAATGGCCCGCGAGATCGACAGGATGACGCCAGTCAGGATTCCCGACAGAGCGTTTGGCAAGACTTGCAGCCGAATCGACTGCCACTGAGTAGAGCCAAGAGCCATGGAGCCTTCACGATACGATTTGGGGACCGCTTTCAGTGCTTCTTGGGTAACGATGATAACCGTCGGAAGAATCAGCAGAGTCATGGTCAGCGCGCCAGCGATGACGCTTTGCTTAAAACCAAAGAAATAGACAAAAAGGAATCGTCCGAGCAACCCATACACAATTGAGGGGACGCCGGACAGGTTAGCAATATTGAGCTGAATAATGCTAATGAGGCGGGTCTTGCGGCGGTTGAACTCTTCAAGGTAGATCGCAGCGGCCACCCCTACCGGCACCGAGAAAAGCGCGGTAAGAAGCATGACGTATACGCTTCCGACAATCGCGGGCCATATTCCTGTCCTGCCGGGGCGCTGAGACAGTTCGCTCACGATGAATTTCCAACTCAAGTTCTGGACGCCATCCACCACGATCTTCGCCAAGAAGATGATCAGGATGAGAACGCCAAGCCCTGCCGCGAACTGGCAAAGATAGCCAAAGAGCGAATCAAGCCGCTTGCGGCTCCGAAGGTTGCTTTGCGTGCTCGGATCAAGAATCATTGGTAGTTCAGCTTAAACTTGGAGACAAGTTTTCGAGCGACGAGGTTCATCGAGAACGTAAAGGCAAAAAGGACAAGGCCAACTGCAAAAATCGACCAATATTTCATTGTCCCGTACTCTAGGTCTCCTTTTGAAGTAGAAACCATATAGGCCGTCATGGTTTGGATACCTTTGAGTGGGTTGAGCGTAAGGATTGGGTTTGAACCAGCCGCAAGAGTGACGGCCATGGTCTCGCCGAGGGCCCGCGATAGGGCAAGAATAAACGAAGCCACAATGCCCGAAAGTGCCGCGGGGACAACGATCTTCATGGTCGTTTCCGCCTTGGTTGCGCCAAGACCCTGGGCACCTTCTTTTAACGCGACTGGCACGGAGGATATTGCGTCCTCACATAGCGAACTGACTAACGGCAGGATCATGATTCCCACGACAATTGCTCCCGCCAAAGCATTGGAAGATTGGATAGATGGAAAGATGTGCTTGAGGGCCGGAGTTACAAAAAATAAGCCGAAATAACCGTAGACAACGGTTGGGATTCCGGCTAAAAGTTCAAGGGCGGGCTTTAAAATAGCTTTTGCTCGGGGCTTGGCATATTCAGCCAAATAAATAGCGCTGAGCAGTCCGAGAGGAACGGCAAAAAGCCCCGCGCCAATGGTAATCATGAGCGTGCCGGTAATAAGTGGCAGCATGCCGTAATGACCAGGCTCTGGGGTCGGTTTCCACTCGGTTCCGGTGGCAAATTCTTTGAGATCGACTTTGGTGAAAAACGGCAGTGCTTCTCTGAGAAGGACATAAACGATTGTGACGGTTGTGATCACGGACAAGAGAGCGCAGAAAGCACAAAAGGCCTTAATCGCCCCTTCTCGAATCTGGCGTTGTAGGTGAACGCTGACTCGCTTATGCGGCGAGTTGCCAGACCCCTTTTGGGGTCCGGCAACTACGGCCTTTTCGGTTTGCGTTGAGGTCATTTCTTGGCGTAGACATCAGAAAGCTTCATACCAGGCTTGAAGTCTTTCATCATGGTACCAGCGGTGCCAGCGGCCACGTGTGCCTTGATTTGAGTCAATACATCGTCGCCAAGCAAAACATATTTTGCTTCTTTGACCGCGTCCTTTCCTTTCTCACCAAGAGCGAATTCGACGAACGCCTTGACTTGTGGTTTGGAGTCCATCGACGCCTTGTTGACGTAGATGAAGAGTGGTCGGGAAAGTGGCTTGTAGGTGCCATCGGCGATGGTCTTTTCTTCTGGGCCAACTCCGTTGATGGTGAGAGCTTTAACCTTGTCCTTCGCATCCGCATAGTAGTTGTAGCCAACAAATGCGATTCCGCCTTTGTCTCCTGCAACTGAACTGACGATGGCGGTGTATTCCTGGTTTGGTTGGTATTCTTTTCGGATTTCGTTCTTCTTGCCGTTGATGGCTTCGGTGAAGTACTCGTAGGTTCCGTGGTTATCGGTTGGGCCGTAGAACGTGACT
The DNA here is from genome assembly GCA_043785475.1 of Armatimonadota bacterium. Taxonomy (GTDB): domain Bacteria; phylum Armatimonadota; class Fimbriimonadia; order Fimbriimonadales; family Fimbriimonadaceae; genus Fimbriimonas. The sequence continues at coordinate 206 of JAYVXG010000447.1, read as the reverse complement.
TTCTCCTTCGGGAACTTTGGGTTGATCTGATCCCAGGTCGTGACTTTACTGTCTTTGCTCCAAGCGATTTTGAGTTCGGCTGGAGTAATGTCGGCTGCCCAGGTGTTGCCCGGGTTGATGATGACTGAAACTCCGTCGTATGCGACTGGGATTTCGATGAATTCGATTTTCTTGTCGGCGAGCGCTTTCACTTCATCATCTTTGAT
>JAYVXG010000446.1:0-5063 GCA_043785475.1 Armatimonadota bacterium | reverse complement strand
CAAGATTAACCAAACGACGGCCCCGTTGTAATTCAGGCTCCTGGGCTGATTCGAGACGTTTCTCTGCAGCATCTTGTCGAATCTGGGCTTGGCGGGTTCGCTCCTGCGCTTCTCTCAGTCTGATTTCAGCCTGCTCCACGTTTGCCGATTTTGAAGCGAGAGTCTTAAGACATTCATCCCGAAATCGTTCGAATTCGATGATATTGACATCGTCGATGCCACCTAACTTTGCCTTTTCAATCAGCTCAACTTCGTGGCGAGCTTTGTTCAGTTGCCGATCCGCATCCCGGTACTCTTCTTCCAATGCTCTTAGGAGTTGTTCAGCTTCATCGGCTGGCCCCTTCGTCTCTTTTCGAGCTTCTCGGTTTACAACCAAAAGGGCTTCGTTTTCAACAATCTTTCGCGCGCGATCTTGTTTGCGTTTGTCGGCTCCCGCAATAACTTTGTCAATCTGGCTAATTTCCTTCTCCATTTCGGAAAGGTCCGCGCGTCGCTGAACAACTCCGTAACTTTGTCGTTGAGATAACCCGCCGGTAACTGCGCCGCTGGAATGGACCACTTCTCCGTCCAGAGTGACCATTCGGTTCCACCCAGATGTTCGTGCGAGTTTGAGTGCATCGTCAATCGAGTCTACAATCATGATCCGACCCAAAAGGCTTTCGATGACCGGAAAGACGCGGGTATCGCATCGCACCAGTTCCGATGCTCGATTGATGACCCCCTTCTCGGTCAGTAGCTTTCGGAAATCAGAATTGACCTCTTGGCGGCGCATGAGCGAAATCGGCTGAAAGGTGCAGCGTCCCGCTCGGTTATCTTTGAGCCACTGAACCGCCTGCTTCGCTTCTTGATCGGTATCGACTATCAGATCGTTTGCCGATGCCCCGAGCGCGGTTTCGATGGCGAGGGAAAGGTCCTTGTCGACATCGATGGAGTCTGCGACTGACTCAAAACTCCCTTTGATCAATCCTCGGTCGCAAGCTTCTAAAACTGCTCTTGAGCCTTGCGAGAGGCCCTCGTGAGCATCGAGAGTTGCTTCGATTCCACGGCGACGTCCCTCCAGGCTCGCTCTCTCAGCCAAAGACTCCCGTAAAACCGAAGATTCGCGGTCTTCTTCCCGCTTAATTTCTTCTATTGTCGTCAGAAGCCGGCCAAGCTCCGCATCGAAGTCACTCAGGCTCACGCTCGCCAATGCAAATTCACTTCGCGCAGTTTCTATTTCTTGAACGAGCTTCGGAACCGACTTTTCGATTCCGGAAATTTCTCGATGGAGAAGTTTTGATCTGCCCTCTTGCGCTTCCCTTTCCGCTTCCCACTTCATGCGAAGGGTTTTCTTTTCCCTCGCTTCGTTAAGTGCTTTTTCTGCCAATCGCAAATCATCGGACAGTTTCTTTGATTCCGATGACGCTCCTGCGGATTCTGATTGAATTTTCTCTAATAGTTCAAGTTCGTTGGCTGCTTCAAGTTTCGCAAGGCTGGCTTCCTTTGTCGACTCTGACAGCCGATTCGAAATGGTCGACGCATCTTCTTTTAGATTTCGTTCTTGAGCGACAAGAGAGGATATCTTTTCCTCGGTTATCTTGACATTAGCTTCTGCCCGCTCCTGCAGGGTCATTTGTTCCTGGTGTGACGAGCGAGTTTTTTCGATATCCCGATCGAGCGTTTGAATGCGATGGCTGTCTTCTTCAAGTTCCTTTTCGAGTCTGGTCGCGCAGGTTCTTTCTTTTTCAACTAGATTTGCCGAGTTGGCGATCTTCTCTTCGAGAATCTGAAGCTCATGGACGGCAGAGCAAAAGTCACGAATGAGCAGTCCAACTTCGACTTCTCTCAGTGCGGCGTCGAGTTGCTTAAATCGGGCGGCCATTTCAGCTTGTTCACGAAGTGGCTCTCTTTGAGAATCTAGTTCGCGAATGATGTCATCAACTCTCGAGAGGCTGTCCCGAGCCGAAACGAGACGACGGAGACTTTCAATCTTCCTTGTTCGGTACCGCTGAACTCCGGCAGCTTCGTCAATCCAACCTCGGCGATCTTCGGCCGAGGCAGCCAACGCCTGGTCGATTTCCTTTTGCCCAACAATGGCGTACCCTGCTCGTCCCAATCCTGAGTCCGCCAGCAGTTCGAGAACGTCCTTCAGGCGACAGCTTTGGCGATTAATCGAGTAATCCGAGTCTCCGCCCCGAGTTAAACGACGAGTGATCCAAACTTCACTCGCGTCGATCGGTAACGTGCCGTCTTCGTTATCAAAACAAAGGGAAACTTCGGCAAACCCGACAGCCTTTCGATTTTGCGAGCCACTGAAGATGACATCTTGCGAGGATGAAGCGCGGAGGTGTTTGATGCTTCCCTCCCCAAGTCCCCAGAGAATTGCGTCAACGAGATTTGACTTTCCGCACCCATTTGGTCCGACAACGGCAATGACACCGCCGTCCAAACCGAACTCGGTTTTTTCAGCGAAAGTCTTAAACCCGAAGATACGAACACGCGTGAGACGCATAGCTAAATGTGGCCTTTAGAATACTATGGCGCGATAATTGCACTGACATTGGATTATTACGAAAGTTATGGTTCTTCCAAAATTCGCTCGGCTCCTGATTCCAGTCCTTGCTCTCACGATTGTGAGAACTTCAATGGCGCAAGCAAATGTTCGAACTCAAATACAGGCACACTACGACAAGATTTCCCGCCTCTCAATGATGAAAGACATGATTCAATTGGCAAAAGTCACGAGAACCAATGCGGCGTCCAATTTCGAGTACCTTGATGCGCTACAGAATTCCTTCGATCTTGATGCGACGGTTCGTCAAAATGCCGCACAACTCGAAAGGGTGTCCGCTTTCAATTTTAATTCGAACACCATTATTGCCCTCAAGCGGTTGGGACGGGACTTAGTCTGCACCCTCAAGACAGATTACGACTTATTCCTCGATCCGGCCAAGACACGGCGAGTGAAAGGAACCTGCATAAGCGAAGATACTTGGATCAAAACCATGAAAGGCTGGAAGATTAAGCGAAGCAAAGTCGTCAAGGAAACCGAGTCCCAAAACGGAAAAATCCTTAAGTAAATGGAGCGTTTGGAATAAGATGGGCGGGATGAACGGTTTTACTCGCGCGATTTTTTGCATCGGCCTTGTCGGCCTGACCATGGTCGCGTCTGCCCTGGATAAGTCAATCACGGAATCGTACGCAAAGATTCAGGTTGCGATTCTCAAAAAGGACGTTGCCGCAATGAAGCAGATATGGCTTGAGTACGTTGATCCGAGTTGCGTTGAGGAACGAAACGGAAAAAAAAGGTCTTACAAAAAGCTAACCGAGGCTGTCGAACAACAAATGAAATTGTTCAAAAAGGTCAATGCCTGCCAGATTCGAGTAATTAGTTCAAAAATTAAGGGCCCCATAATGGTTTGCACCATTGAAACAAAGCAATCGTTCGTCGTTGCCATCGAGGGCAGGGACAGTGTTTTTGATGTTTTTTCGGTCGTTGAAGACAGTTGGAGAAAGATTGGTGGCAAGTACAAGATTGTCGGAATTAGGGCAGTAAGGGAAACCCTCAAACAAGATGGCAAAGTGATCCGGTCAGAATAGGACTAAAAAACCACCTTTTACCGGGTCTTGCAACCTATCGCTCGGTTGAACCGAATGTGTATAATCGGAAGACTAACTCTTTTCTGGAATTTTGAAACTCAATGAATCGCTTTATAAACTGGCTTAAAGGTCTCTTCAATCGGACCATGGACAAACTTGAGGATCCTGAGATGATGCTCGAGCAAGCAAAACGGGACATGCAGGTGGCTCTCCAGGGCAATCAGGAGAAGGCAGTTCAGGCTATTACTCAGAAGAACATGCTTGAAAACATGCTCAACGATCAGAAGCGAAAGTCAGAAACCCTCGAGACTCAAGCGACAATGGCGTTAAAGCAAGACAAGCGTGATATGGCAACCCAATTGATGCGCGAAAAAATGAACGTAGACGCCAGCATCGCCAATGTACAAGGCAGTTATGATCAGGCCGTCGCCACCGTTGAGCAGATTAAAATCGGCATCAAACGACAGCAGGAAGAAGTTCGCAAGAAGACTTCCGAGGCCATGGTCCTCAAAACCCAATGGAAACAGGCTCAAATTCAGAACTCAATCACAAAAGCACTCGATGGGTTGACGTTTGAAAACCAATTTGAAGGATTCGGAGCGGTAACTGACCGAATTCGAGAAAAGCAAAGCGAAGCGTCTGCTCGACAAGAAATGCAGAATGAATCTCTCTCGGGCAAGATGATGCAACTCGAGGATTCATCAAGAGACCTCGCGGCCGAATCTGAACTGGAAAAACTTGAGCAAAGACTCGGCCTTAAGCCAGCAACAACTCCGGTTGATGCGACCCAAACGGTTAGCGTGAGTGACGGAACAGTTTCAGCAGGCACTCCGGTTACGCCAGGAGCCACTCAAGGTGAAGCAGAGAAGGCGCTCGATGACCTGGAAAAGAGACTGAATAGCGGAAATTAATTTTTCTGTTTGCACGGATTCCCGGCGATTCAAGTAATCTAAATATATGGCATCAGCCGACCTCACGAGGCTCTATAAGCTTCACCTCATCGATGTTGGCATCCTGGAAATCCGCAAGAAGGCGTCCTCCCTCGAAGCAGGGAAAAAGCTACAGGCAGAGCTCGCGGCCAAGACTCAGCAAGTAAAGCAATTTGAAGAAACTTTCCACAAGGCTCATGCAGAACAGAAGGACATAGAGCTCAGTAACCAACAAATAGACGACAAGATCAAATCCATCGATAAGCTCTTATTTGGTGGTTCAGTTACGAACCCCAAAGAGGTAGAGGCTTACGAGGCCCAGAAGAAATCCATGTCGAAGCAAAAAGGGTTAAATGAGGATCGATTGCTTGCGGTTTGGGATGAAGTGGCCATTGCCGAGAAGATTTTCAAAAGTGAACAGGCAATTTTGGATAAGCAATCGTCTGCGTTTGCAGACTGGCGGACCAAAGCAGCGGCCTTCAAAACTCAGTTGGAATCAAAGTACAAGGAGCTCTCGGCTCAGCGTCCAACATTCGTGAAAGCCATCAATCCGAG
>JAYVXG010000445.1:0-5070 GCA_043785475.1 Armatimonadota bacterium | reverse complement strand
GAATTACCAGGCGATTGGGAAGATCCAGATGGATTTCACCAATTTGTAGCTCGCCTGCGCGAGATTCGGAGCGATGCCAACATCAGCAAGATTCGGCTGGCCTACTACATCGCCGAAAAAGAACACGCTGGCCAGACTCGTCAATCTGGTGAGCCGTACATCATGCACCCGCTCGCGGTCTCGGGCATACTTGCCGAATTGCAAATGGACGATGATACGATTATCGCGGCACTGTTGCATGACGTGGTAGAAGACGGAGAAATGGGAATCGAAGCCATTTCCGGTTACTTTGGCGCCGACGTCGCCCATCTTATTGACGGAGTAACCAAACTCAAGCTTCAACAACAAGAAAATCTCACCTCGCGCCAGCAAAAAGCAGCCGAGACGAATCGAACCGCAGAAACCCTCCGAAAGATGTTGCTCGCGATGGCGAATGACTACCGAGTCATGGTTATCAAACTTGCTGATCGTCTCCACAACATGCAAACGCTCAACCATGTTGCTTCCGATAAGCAGTTGCGCATTGCCTCCGAGACCTTGGACGTCTACGCCCCTCTGGCGGCCCGCCTTGGCATTTGGCAGATAAAGTGGAAACTGGAGGACCTTAGTTTCAAATACCTCCATCCCAGAGAGTTTCAATCCGTTTCCGAGCGAGTCTCCGGCACCCGAAGCAACCGAGAAGCCGAGATCGAAGAAGTTATTGTTTCGATCAAGGAAAAAGTGGAGCAACGTGGATTCAAAATCGTCGAAATCAAGGGACGACCTAAGCACCTATATTCGATCTACAACAAAATGGTGAAGGAAGGGATTCCGTTTGAGGAAATCTATGATCTCCTAGCCCTCCGAATCATTGTCGAAGAAGTGTCGGACTGCTATGTCGTTCTTGGCCTCGTTCACGAGATGTTTGTTCCGCTGATGGCCCTGTTCTACGATTACATTGCCAAACCGAAATCAAACGGCTACCAAAGCCTTCATACGAAGGTGCTTGGGCCAAGTGGACAGCCGCTCGAAATCCAAATCCGCACTCGCCAAATGCACGAAGTCGCGGAGTTCGGTGTGGCCGCACACTGGACATACAAAGAAGGCAAAGTCTCCGAGAAGGAAATTGGCAACTTCTCGAATCTTCGGCAACAACTTTTTGATTGGTCATCGGACGCCCGTACGTCGTCCGATTTCCTGCGGTCGTTGTCGACAGATCTTTTTGCCGAGCAGGTTTTTGTGTTCACCCCCAACGGGGACGTACTCGACCTCCCGCTTGGCTCAACGTCAGTCGATTTCGCGTTCCGAGTGCACACCCAATTAGGAATGAAAATGGTCGGCGCCAAGATCAATGGCATGATCTGCCCCCTCAACACCAAGTTGGAAAATGGCGACGTAATCGAAGTCATCACAAGGTCGAACGCGACCCCAAGTTGGGACTGGTTAGAGTTTGTTCGATCCGCCCATGCGCGCAGCAAAATCAAATCGCACTTTCGAAGGCTATCCCGCGAACAAGACGCCGTCCGCGGCAAAGACACGCTGGAAAAGGAACTAAAAGCGCTGGGCCTTGATGCCAAACAATTTGTCGGTGAGGAACGGCTTGACAAGCTCTCAAAAGAGTTCGATAGCGTCGAAAATGGCCAAGATCTTCTTGCAAAAATTGGTTCCGGACTCATTTCGGCGCAGCGAGTCATCAGCAAACTCCGTGGAACCCAAGCAGAGGCGCCACAGGGCCAGAAGATTGAAGTTGCAAAGACTCGGGAAGGGAAGCTTCAGCTTAGCTCTGAAGGATTCAAAGGTATCTTGCTCAATCGCGCAAAATGTTGCGCTCCAATCCCCGGTGACGAAATTGTTGGATATGTCACGAGGGGCCGGGGAATCATGATCCACCGACGAATCTGTCCTCATGCGCTCGAATTCTCCGCCAAAGAGCCCGAAAGGCTTCTCCTCTTTAATTGGCCATCGGATGAGAGCGTCTATTCGGTAACCATCAAAATCGTTTGCGTCAATCGGTTAGGTTTGCTCATGGAAGTCTCGACAATCTTTGGCGAGTCAAAGACCAACGTCTCAGCCGCAAACGTCCGCACAAGCGGCCAAAATACCGCGGAAATAACGGCCACCATCGACGTGAAAGACACCGCGAACCTCGCTGCGATCATGTCAAAAATATCGCAATTCAGCGACGTCATGACAATCCTAAGGTTGGATGGGCGAAGCCTCTAGAAGCCGATCCAAGTTTTCAACTTATGAACAACGGTATCTCGGTTCAATTGAGCAATCGCCAGAGTCAATGGCACACCCTTCGGGCAAACCTTAACGCAGTTCTGGGCGTTGCCGCAACCAGAAATACCGTCTTCGCCCGTCAAGAATTCGTACCTTTCGGAGTCCAAGGTCTTACCAACGGGATGAAGGCTAAACAAAAGCGCCTGACCCAGGGCAGCCGGACCAACAAACGAGGATTTCTCGTTAATTTGGGGGCAAGCTTCCATGCAACAACCGCACGTCATACACCGTGAAAGAGCATATCGAAGCTGGCGAACATGGTCGTCTTGAGGTTGAGCCATTCCAAGGTCAAACGAACCATCAATCGGCACCCAAGCGCGAACTTTCTTCAAATTCTCAAACATTCGACTTCGATCAACAATTAGATCTCGTATCAACGGAAACTTTTTCATTGGCTCGAGTGTGACTTCGTACGTGTCTCCAACCAACGTTCCAACTTCTTCGATCAATGCGGTGCAAGCTTGGCGAATGCCCCCATTAATGTTCATCGTGCAACTGCCGCAAACTTCCTCAAGGCAGGCTGCTTCAAACACGATTGGGCGAACTGTTTTTCCCTGAATCGTCACCGGATTTTTTTGAACCTCAATCAAAGCCGAAATGACATTGATCTTGTCTTTATATTCGATTTCGAATGTATCCCAACGCTGTTCTTTGCCGACTCCGTCTTGCCGAAGAACTGTTAAACGAATTTTTGATGCGGTCGCAGTTGCACTCATTGCTTCTCATTTCATTCTACACAGAAAATAGACATCAAGTGGCAAGCGACTTTTCAATGTGGTAACTAGCCGTTACAGCCTCGGAATGAATACAAGCCTTGGTAAAATGTACAGATGGCTGCAACCGTTGATCGTTTGACCTCGAATCAACCGGAACGCGTTCAAATACTCGGCTTTCCCCTTGACCGAGTCACGGTTGGTCAAACGAAGGACATCTTTATTTCTTGCCTTCGAGAACGATTTGAGAAAACTTACCTTATCCTGACCGCCGACTCGAATGCGTTTGTTAGTGCCGAGAATGACAAGGAATATCAGCGGATATTCTCCGAGGCATCCCTGATCACTCCCGATTCCGCCGGTCCTGTCTGGGCGCTGTCCCGAATCGGAAAAGAAGTCGAAGGAAGAGTCAGTGGCGTGGAGCTTCTCGAAGTCCTCTGCGAACTTTCGGCCAGCATGGAAGCAAGCATCTATTTCCTCGGCTCCGCACCTGGTGTTGCCGAGTTGGCGGTTCAAAACCTTAAAATGAAATATCCAAAAATGATGGTTGCGGGAGTCCGCGACGGGTATTTCCCAAAAGGGGAAGATCAAACGGTCGCCCTCGAAATTGCAAAATCGAAGCCTGACATTTTGATCGTGGCTATGGGTATGCCGCGACAAGAACTGTTTATCCTAGATACTGCCTCTGTAATCGAGGCAAAAATTGGAATCGGAGTAGGAGGTTCTCTCGATGTTCACAGCGGTACAGTCAAGCGCGCCCCTCGCTTCATCCAAAGGATCAAAATGGAATGGGCTTGGAGGTTTCTAATGAATCCCCGAAAAATAGCCAAGGTGAAGAACTTGCCAATTTTCTACTGGAAAGTACGCCAGACGAAGCAACCATGAAAATCTACACGAAAACTGGGGACGAGGGGCAAACCGGTCTTCTTGGCGGAGACCGAGTTTCGAAGGACTCCTTACGAATTCACGCGATTGGAGAAATCGATGAACTGAATGCCTACGTTGGAATTTGTTGCACGTTGCTTGAGGATCAACTCCTGGAGGAAAAATTGATTCGAATCCAAAATCACCTTTTTGACATCGGATCTGAGGTTGCTTGTCCGCCCGGCGGAAAGTTCAACCTGACATCAGTGTCGTCGACCGAAATTGGTCAACTTGAGTACGAACTTGATGAAATGGAAAGGGAATTGCCTGAGCTCAAACAGTTTATTTTGCCTGGCGGCAGCGTGCCATCGGCCCATCTTCACTTCCTCCGAACAATTTGTCGAAGGGCAGAACGATCACTTTTAGCACTTCACACGACAAATCCGGTTAGAAGTGAACTCATAATGTATGTGAACCGTCTATCTGATTGGATATTCTGCTTTTCTCGCCTTCTGAACCACCGGCTCGGAATTGAAGAACAGAAGTGGTCGAAGGAAACAAATAAATGACTGTACTTACTATTGCGCTAATTTTGGCTGGACAACAAACGCCCGCTATGAATTCGAAAGAGGTCATCGCAAAGTGCCTCTCCAAGTACGCTGAGGCCAATTCAGGAATTGGCGAGTTCACGATGAACCAATCCGCCAGCGGCAGAAAGGTTTCTATAAAGACCGAACTTCAGTTCGAAAGGCCAAGCAAAGTGTTCATCCACCAAAGTTCGGCCAGCGTTGATCCTAATGACTGGCTCGTGGTAAGTGATGGAGTGCAGTTTGGCTACGATGTTCCTGGCGGACGCACCGCAACTCGACGGAGACTCTTTGAACCGATCGCAAGTTCCCCATCCATCAACGGAGAGAAAAAGATCTTGCAGATCCACAGCATTTACTTGGCGTCGAAGAGAAGCCTGGGCGATGTTCCAAATCCGTTTCTAGAATTTATTACGCAAAGCGCGGGCGAAAATCAAAGCCTAAAGGGTTACTTGGCTAGACTCAAGAAAATCGAGCCAGAACCAAAGGAAAAGGAACTGATCGACGGCACCACCGGATATTCGATTAGCGGCCAAATGTGGTTCGGAGATCAGTTGAAAGATGCGGACGGCAAACCAGCCGACCAATACGAATCAATCGGTCGTTATGAAATGCAGATTAGCAAAGACTTTGACCTCGTGAGC
>JAYVXG010000444.1:0-5080 GCA_043785475.1 Armatimonadota bacterium | reverse complement strand
TCTTGGCATCAAAACCGACCGGCTTCATGACCCACGTATGAACCTTTGTACCATCAGGTGCTTCAAGGTAGATCGCTTCCGGAACCGCCAAAGCCACTTCGTCCGTCCAAGCCTTATTAAAACTAGTCAAAGTATTTGCTTTTCCGTCCGAAGTGTTAATCAAGCAGAGCTCGGGGATGCTAACCGGGTCGCCGTAAACAGCGGGGACCTTCTTGCCTGCGGCATCAAGGTTGCCGATGAAGTAGGCACAATGTCCACTCGTCACCAAGCTGATTTCACCCGAAGTGGCATCAATAAACCCGAGGTGAGTGTCGCCATGCCATGCGATCTGCGCGTAGAGCCCCTTGCTGTCGGGAGCCCACGTCATGATCGCACCATAACCGGCCTCTTTGGTGTCGCTGAGGGTAGCGACGTCAAGATCATAGTCAGACGTCGGAGTCAGGCAGGTGTACCCCGTCCCGTCGGGGCGAACCTTATAGAGTCGAGTGTTCAGCGCCCCCCAAGGGTCCTCAACGCTGTCGTTCCCGGCAAATGCCAACCAGCCACCATCGGGCGACCACTTGACTGCACCCTTGTTACCTTTCGGCAGGCCAGGCAATTTAGTTGCTTTTCCTGCCAAGTCGATCAGGTAAATCTGGTCGTTGGGTTTTTCGAGAAATGGGTCCTTTTCCGCTGAATGAATCACCGCCAGCTTGTCGGACTTCGGACTCCAAGAAACGCTGTAATATCCGTGCGAACTCTCCTCGCTCAGGAGTGAAACAGCGCCAGAAGATACATGAAGGAGATATAAATGATGCCTTTGCTCACCAAAATAACCATCCCCGTCCAAACGATACCAAGTCGTTTCAAAGGCCAGAGGGGGATCACTCAGCCCATGTTCTTTGCGGCTGGCTGCGGCCTTTTCTGTGAAATCAGCATGTGTCTTCCGATGGGTGAAGGCAACATATTGTCCATCTGGAGACCACTCATAGCCGCCAATCGAACCTTCTTCCAGTTTGGTTAACTGCTTAGCTTCGCCAACTTCAGGAAGGATAAATAGCTGGTCGCCAACCGTCCCCCGCCCAGAAGTGAAACTGATAGACTTTCCACCCGGCACCCACCGTCCGCCGCCGCACGTCTTCTCGCCCTGAGTCAGTTGCTTGACTTCACCCTCAAAATTAACGAGGTGCAAATGGCTGATCGCCTTGTTTTTGTCATTGATCGTCTTGAGACCAAACAAGATCAGTTCTTCCGTGGCATGAATCTGAGGATCGCCTACCAATTTGAATTTGGTGAGATCCTGAATCGTTATCGCGCGTTGAGACATTCTGCGCGAAGTTTACTTACTTACCCGGTTCTTTGATTGGTTCTTTGGGGCCGTCTTTCGTTACAGGCTGCGCAATCGCATCTTTCGCCGTCTTCGAGTCAACCTTTGGAACCCCGGTAGGCTCCCAAATTGTCGCTTCCAAAGAAGCAGCTGGTTGTTTCGTTACATCCAACTTAGTGATCCGAGAAAAAATTGCTCCATTCTTTCGAACTTCAATCACTCCAACAAACGGTAAATGATCTTCACCGATTGCTCCACCCACGGCCATGTGGTAGGCGCTCTTTGGGTCAGGGCGAGATAGTGAAGGAGATTTTGACGAAGTAGAAACAAAGACTTTGATCTTCGAGTTCTTGGACAAAATGTCTGATGTGGCAATAACTGGCGTCGGATCATCAGAACCCAATGACCGAACTGACCGATAACCAACAACAATTGCCGAGTTCTCTTTCATCTCGGTTTGCCGAGCAAGGAACCAAAGTCGGGCGATCGAGCCTGGTTTATCGCCCTTCAGAGGCGTATCGGTATTCAGGAAAAAGAATCGAACTCCGTCATAGACCGCTGTGGAACTCAGCTTTGATTGATCAGAGACTAATAAATCTGCGTTTGGACCGGCCATGCTCGGACCGTTGCTGTAAATTTTGTCCGAACTGAGGGTCTTCAGAACCTTCGCCCAATCCTTTACGTCGGGACCAGGAACTGGGATCGGAGTGATCTTCGCATCTGACAGAGGCTTTTTGAACCAACTCGCGGTGCTTAGCGTCGCTCCAATCAAGAAGACTCTCTTTGGCGGCACGGCCAGTTTCTTCAACCCATCCACCGTCAACGAAGCCTGCTTGGAGTCCTTTATTTCGGTAGCGTTTAGGAAAGCATCGACACCCGCGATTTCATTTGCTGCAGACGCGTTCTGGTTCGATGACGTAGGCGACATGATATCTTGACCCTGACCTCGGTTGTACGAGGACATGCCGTCGGTCGTGTTTGTTCCACCACAACCGGCCAGCAAGATGAGGCTTAACCATGACATTCGTCGCATATATATATTTTGACGTACAAATTGCCAATCTGTATCCCTCGGTACACTAAATAACTTCATGTCCAAAACAACAATTGTGACTGCGATCCCGTATGTCAACAGTACTCCACACATTGGAAACATCTTGACGACCTTGTCGGGCGACGTTTGCGCCCGCTATTTCAGGATGCGCGGTATGGATGTTTTCGCTGTCGCCGGAACCGACGAGAACGGACTGAAAATTAAAGAAGCCGCCGAGGCACTAGGTCGAGAACCCCATGAATTTGTCCAAGAGATTGCCGAAAAATTCATTCACATCTTCGACGGGATGGGCATGCGGTTCGACGCGTTTATGCGCACCTCCCTCGAACCGCACAAGATTGCATCGCAAGCTTTGTTCGCCAAGCTGCAGGAAAACGGCTACATTTACAGCGCAACTTATTCCGGCTGGTACGACGTTTCTACAGAGACGTATTTCAAAGAGGAAGAAATTGTCGACGGGCGGAGCCCAGACGGAAACGTGGTCCGCTGGGTCAGCGAAGAAAACTACTTCTTCAAACTTTCGGCCTTTCAAGACCGCCTCCTCCAGCATATTGCGGACAACCCAGACTTCATCATTCCTGAGACTCGTAAGAACGAGGTCGTCAGTTTTATCAAACAAGGATTGCTGGACCAATGCGTGTCGAGAAAGAATAATGGTTGGGGAATCCCCGTCCCTGGTGATGAAACCCAGGTCATTTACGTCTGGTTCGATGCTCTCATTAACTACATCACCGCCACCGGTTGGCCGAAGCCAGGTTGGGAAGAAACTTGGCCGCCACTCTGCCAGTGGCTAGGTAAAGACATTCTCACTAGGTTTCATGGCACCCTCTGGCCCGCAATGCTTATGGGCGCCGACCTGCCGCTTCCAAAGCACGTTATTGCCCACGCCTGGATTCTCCTCGGTGGAGAAAAGATATCAAAGTCGAAAGGGAATGTCGTCTCTCCGCTGGAACTCGTTGCTGAAACCGCCGAACGAACGGGCTGCAAACCAGAAATTGCCGTGGACGTAGTTCGCTACTACCTCACCGCCACCATGGGCTTTGAGAACGATACGATGTTCACCTACGAGGACTTCGACAAACGCTACAATAGCGACCTCGCCAACGACCTCGGAAACGCACTCAACCGCTCCCTCTCAATGGCGCACAAGTTCGCTGAAGGAGTAGTTCCCGATGCAGACCCCGAACCTGAGGTCCTCGCCGCAATCAAGAGCGCGAAAGAAGCTTTCGAAAAAGCGATGGACGGCTTCCGACTTGAAAAGGCGGCCAACGCGGGCATAGACGTCATTCGATTCGTCAACAAGTATGTTGACACTCGGGCCCCTTGGGCGTTGGCCAAAACCAACGATCCTGCTCTCCCTGCGGTCGTCCGGTCCATGCTTTTATGTGTCCGCGCCGCCGAAGGCTTCATGAGGCCCTACATGCCTCACGCAGCCGATGCGATCGCAACCCAATTAGCACTTGAGCCGCTCACCGACTGGAACCTCATCGGAACCGTCGCGTCACTTCCTACCGGAACGAAGCTCGGCAATCCTGAGCCAATTTTCCCCCGACTAGAGATCGTTAAGACACCGCCGCCAGCCCCGAAACCTAAGCCCGAACTGAAGGCCCAAGTTCCTAAAGAAGAAAAAATGGAAGAAATCGCAAGCAACATTATCGGAATCGAAGAATTCGCCAAAGTCCAACTCAAAGTTGGGCGCGTCCTCGAGGCCGAACCGATCGAAGGTAGTGATAAGCTCCTCAAACTTCAGGTCGTCATCGGCGCAGAAAAGCGGCAAATCGTCGCAGGAATCAAGGCCAACTACACTCCCGAAGACCTTATCGGTCGGCAAGTCGTCGTCGTTGTGAACCTCAAACCAGCAAAGCTACGCGGAGTTGAAAGCCAAGGAATGCTTCTTGCCGCGACGGACGAAAATGGCGGGGCGATCCTGCTTCAACCCGATCGTGAAGCCCCCGAAGGCACGGGCGTCCGCTAGCGTCGTGGGGGCGGAACCTTCTTAATCGGAGGTTGCTCATCCTTAACCTGGTTCTTTGAATCCTTAAAGGCTTGCACGGCTTCGGCATACCCCTTCTGGATTCCGTCACGACATTCCTTGGGAAGGGTATCGACGGAATAGTTATTTGGATCGTTCCACGCAGTTCCTCGTAAAAACCAGGATGCAACTAACCATTTTGAGATTCGCATTTTGATGGTGATCATTCTTGTGGTCACGATTCGTATATGATTCATGTCCATCTTGAGTCGATAATCAGACTCCGATTCACTGTCATCGGTGACCACATGCTTTTCGCGCGGTTTCGAAAATTCGTAGAGCATTCGTCCTATGCCTTCCGGACTCGCTTGGAACTTGGGCGTAAATCCACCCATGGACTCGATGATTTTTGGGTCTCCTTCGAGTTTATGGGTAACCGACAGAGTTGGATGCGTCTGTTCCTCGAGTTTCAAACTATAGTCGGACTGAATTCCGTTCGGCATGGCAAAGGTTGGATCCTGAAATGCTCCATCAGCTAACTGGCTCAGCTGTTCTTGTTCAGGAGTTAGATTTTCAGGGTTGGGGAAATCCACGGACAGTCCCACTCCTCTGCCCCGCATACGCCCATAAGATCCAAAGTAGACGGCCCGATAAAGTTCTCGACGAGCTGCATCAGAAAGAGATCCTACCGAAATCTCTCCGCTAAACCCTCGACGTCGTTCCCCATCGGTCAGCGATCCATAAATCC
>JAYVXG010000443.1:0-5084 GCA_043785475.1 Armatimonadota bacterium | reverse complement strand
AAAAGACATCAATCACCGTTCGATTGTATTCTACAACGGTCTGCCAAAACTCAGGCGTTGAAAAGAAATAACATTTGATGTCTCCCTCAGCTCCTTAGGGTCGTTTTTGGCTACTTCGTAGCTCGTTGCCACACATAGAATCTCCTCTTACGCAAGGGGCTGTCGATCTCAATACAGGTAACTCTCAGCTGCGCAGTCGTCGTTCCTGTCCGCCGAAGTGCCTTGACGAAGGCCAGACCCGGTGCCACACCCTTACGAACCTTATCTACACCTAGCACTCCAAACGTTGAAATATCCACCGAATTCGCCTATACTCGTTGGAATGGGTTTCGTTACGGCGGCACTCTGCGGACTGTCCCTTGTTCAGCAAGCGGCAGCACCTCAGAAGATCTGGCAAGGGTTTGGAGTCAACATCCATTTCACGGAACCCGGCCCGGGGGAGATCGATCTCTTACGGGCATCGGGGGTGGACTACGTCCGCACCGACTTCACTTGGGAAACCACCGAAAAGGCAGTCGGTAAGTACGATTTCGCGGTGTACGACCGTTTGGTTGGCCTGCTGAAGGGCGCGCACATTCGACCCGTTTTCGTGCTGGATTACGGCAATAAGGTATACGAGAACGGCGCACCGAAGTCGGTCAAAGCGCAAGACGCCTACGCCGCTTGGGCCGGAGAAGTCATGTCTCACTTCCGCGGCGAGGAGATCGTTTGGGAAATCTGGAACGAGCCGAATATCGACCATTTTTGGCGACCACGGGCCGACTCAACCAGCTATACGTCCCTCGCCCTCAAGGCGGCCCGAGCGATGCGAAAAGCCGATCCGAATTGCCGGATCATTGCCCCTGGCACTTCGAACATTGATCAGTCGTTCTTGCGCCGTGTGCTCACCACCGAGTTGCTGGGACTGATTGATGGTGTCTCGGTTCACCCTTACCGAGCGAGTGGCCCCGAAACCGTGGTCAAAGATTATGAGAAAGTCAAAGAAATCATTCTGAACCGGGCACCGGCGGGCCGTGAGAACTTGCCGATTGTCTGCTCGGAGTGGGGATACAGCACCGCCCCGAGTACCCAAATTAATGAAGAGCGACAGGCCATGTACCTTAGCAAGCTGTGGCTTTTAAGCGCGGCGGCGGGGAGCCCCGTCTCGATTTATTACGATTGGAAGGACGACGGCACCAACCCGAAAAGCATCGACCACCATTTTGGCATTGTGAAATCAAACCTCGGAATGAAGCCTTCGTTCGACGCTGCCCGCTTGGTAACCAAGGCTTTCAAGGGTTGTATGTATTTCAAGCGGATGCAGAAACGCGACCCGCTCGACTGGGTAATTATCGGAGTGGGCGAGGGGAAAATGGTTCGGGCGATGTGGTACCAAAAAGTCGGCGGCATGCCAAAATTTGAGGCGTACGATATGTCAGATCGGGCAAACCGTAAGCTTTACAACCAGCTTTTGGCCGAATCCACAACGACTCCAGCGGCGCCCGATAAACCGAAGGCCGATCCGCCAAAGAAGGACCCACCCAAAAAAGGTCCTCCGAAAAAGGACCCGCCAACTAGGAATCCACCCATCAAGAATCCGGGGCCAATTGTCAAGACCGAGCTGACCATCGCGTTTGCCCCTCCGATTGATGAGGAAGGGTGGATTGCGGTAATTGAAAAGCCTAGGACCATGTTAAGTGCAAAGGTCGAATTTCGATATGATCGAAAAGAAACGGGCGCGAACGTGACTTGTTTCACTAATGTCAAAACGGATCGGGTGGTCGAGCCGCTCGCGAATAACGATTCGGATTCTCAGATTCTCGCCCTGGTGGGTGGACAAAAAATCGGCGATAGCCGGATTATGCGAGTAGAGCTGGACCCCGCCATGTGGCATCTTCAGGGCGGAGTTGGCGATGCCCAACTGAGCAAAACGAAGATGGGCGCATCGGTGAATTACACCTTGGCCCCCGGCTCGCTAAAGTGTGGTTTGTCTCCTCGCCAGAGTCTTGCGATTCCCGAAGGTGCCAAGCGATTTGTGATCTGGATTAAGCCGGATCGATCGTCTAACAACCTCTATGCGCAGTTTAAAGACGAGAGCGGGGCGGTTTTTCAGGTCTATTTGGGGACTTTGAATGCGGATAGTGACCGACTTGGTTGGCGCGCAATCGTGATTCCTTTTGTCGATTTACCCGCCTCGGTCATTTCTGCGGCAGGGCAGGGTCCCCGCGGAAATTTGGAGTGGGAGCATGTGATTTATGTAGAGGCTGCGGACAAGAATCATCCAAAAAGTGGAACGATTGAATTCGGTCCGGCGGCGTATGAGTTTTAGGACAACGTAGAATATAGGGAATGGCTCAAGTAACTGATCAAGCCTCCGGGTGGAAGGCGTTTCGAGTGTTTCTCGAAATGATCAAATTTGAGCACTCAATTTTTGCTCTTCCGTACGCGATGATCGGGATGATATGGGCCTCGCCAAGTGGCTGGCCGGGTTGGCGGATTTTCTTGCTGATCCTCCTGGCGATGGTCTCGTGCCGAACCGCCGCAATGACTTACAACCGCATCGCGGATCGGGATATCGATGCGGTGAACGATCGGACGAAAATGCGCGCGATTCCCGCCGGATTGTTGAGCTTGCGTACCACAAACCTGTACTTTTACGCTTCGATGGTTCTGTTTGTATTCGCCGCAGCTTCGCTGAATACTGTCACATTGGTTTTGTCTCCGGTTGCATTGTTCGTGACGGTTTTCTACTCGCGAACCAAGCGGTTTACGTGGCTCTGCCATTTTTGGCTGGGTGCTTCGCTAGCCATTGCTCCGAGTGCGGCGTGGATTGCGGTGACTGGAAAGCTGACTTGGGTTCCGGTCTGGCTTTCACTGGCTGTCTTATTTTGGACAGCCGGGTTCGACATTATTTATGCCTTGCAGGATGACGAGTTTGACAAGGAGCATCATCTGTTTTCAATTCCGGCGAAGTTTGGAAGAGTGCGGGCACTACAGATTAGTAGATTTTCGCACTTCCTCGCAATTATGGCCCTTTGCTCCGCGTTTGGGGAGTTTGCTCCAGATGCCGGTATGACATGGATTGGTTTTGTTGCTCCATTTTTTGCCGCTATCATGCTCACCTATGAACAGTCCCTGGTCAAATTTAACGACCTGAGCAAGGTCAACTTTGCCTTCTTCACGCTCAACGGATGCATTTCGATTGGCGTGTTCCTTTTCGTTCTAATGGATCGAGTGATCCGCCGATGAGCACAGGCGTGCTGGGTCGAACCAATGCGATTTATCCCAAGACTTGGGCGGCCTTGTCGGTTTCGTCGGAATCAACACCCGAAGAGTTGGTGGCAGCAGTTCGAGAACTTAACATCCCGATTGACGTCTCTTCTCAGCCCGCCTTGTGGGGAGGATTTTTGCGTGGAGGCGAGGATACGCTGAGCGTGAAGAGCTCGGCGGATTACGAACGGGCGACGAGTCAAGATCACGCCACCGACCTTACGCAGGCCCACCTCATCGAGGTACTTTCTTCGGTGGGCCGACCGATGATCGACTTCTATTTCTTGCGGGTCCGCCGAGTGGTCGAGGAACACCAAATAAACGGAGCGCTGGCTGCGCTTGAGTTTGCTAAACAAGAAGGGCACATCAAGCATCTTGGGATATACGCAGATGGTCCGGTGATGGCCGTGCAGAGCGTTTGGCAGTTTCATGACGCATTCGAAGTAGCCCTGTTAAAGCCAGAGTCCCAATCGCTCAGCGGATTGGCGGGTGAACGCAGAGTTGGAGTTGTAGCGGCCGTGCCCTATGGTTTTGCTGATCGTAAACCAAATGAAACCTATTTAGTCACCGTTAATTCGGCAGGTCAAGTCGAAGGACTGCGAGAGGTTGCGCAGTGCTGATCAAAGCGATGATCCTTCCGATGGTGCTGGTCATTTGCTTTGGCGGATATTTTGTCGCCCGAACAAACCCGTTCAATCCAAAAGCTGTCGCGGTCATCGCTAGCCTCGCGATATCGACTCTACTTTTTGGTTTCGCACCGGGATACACGAGGGTTTTCGGCGCCATCGGGATGCTGGTGTCTATTTTCGCTCTGTATGCAGTTCGAGGAAAGCGGTGAGGGTCGCGGTTGTCGGTGCCGGAATATCGGGCCTTCAAACTGCGCTTCTGCTGGAAGCCAAAGGGTGCGATGTGACAGTTTTTGAAGCGAGAGGCCGGATTGGCGGGCGACTTCAAACGGTTACTGATTCTCGCGGGGGATTATTCGAAGCTGGTGGAGAGTGGATTGATGCCGACCAACCGCTCGTTCGTGCCCTAGTAGAGAAATATCAGACTCGGCTTGATGAGGCGGTTCGCGAACCGGCGTTGGCAATCTTTCAGGGCGAAATTCGGAGGACAGATGACCTCTGGCCCGATCTACTTGCCGACGAAGAAACGGTCGAGAGAATGGCTCGTTCGATGGCTCGTGAACTTAAGATTCCCGCTTGGACCAATACGAATTTTGCGAAATACGATTCACTGACCCTCGCCTCGTTTATTCGGCAGCATTGCGTTAGTGACCGAGGTCATTGGTGGATGAAGGCGAACCTGAGAAGTGATGAAGGCGACGATTTACTGCACATCGGATTGCTCGGTTGGCTGACGGGCTACGTCCATTATATTGATCGGGAAAACCTGAACAGAGGCGAGAGCGAAATGAGCGCATTTCGAGCTCCAATGGGGTTTACCCAGTTGCTCGAAAGCATGGTTCGTGACCTAAAAGGCGATGTCATTCTTAACGCTCCGCTGATGAAGGTTGAGCACGATCAGGATTCTGTGTTCCTCCAATTCGAGTCCATTTCGGAGACGTTTGACGCCGTCGTCTTGACGTTGCCCCCGCCTTGTTTGGAACGGATAGTGTTCGAGCCTGCACTTTCTGGGCTCAAAAGATGCGCGATTGAGGCCTGCGGTATGAGCAGGGCGATTAAAATCGTGTGGGAGTTCGATACACCTTGGTGGAAAGAGCGTGGGTTTTGTGGTCGCTTGCACTGCGATGGCTCCCTCCAACAACTCTGGGACGGAGCTTTGGGAGACAATCCAATTTTGACCGCTTACATTTGCGGCCACCGAGCCGTCGA
>JAYVXG010000442.1:0-5086 GCA_043785475.1 Armatimonadota bacterium | reverse complement strand
GATCGAGGGTTTCTTGATTCAGTTGCCATTGTTCATTTCCTTTGCGAGTTCTACTGCGCCATAAAGAGGTGGTTTTGTCAATCGCCGAATATCAAATTCGATGTCAGGAAGTGACCGATTTAGGACCTCCCGAAACGTCTCCTTAAATATTGCCGCTGCTTTCCATACTCCTCCACTCAGAGAAACTGACAAACTTCTTGACGCTGAATGGTGATCCACAATATGTTTAACGAAAAGATTTGCGAGTTGAGTCGTGTGGTATTCAACACTGGCTAACGCGTACGGCCGGCCTTCGGCGGCATCGTGGCCAAGGGCTTTCACCAATCGCGCAAGGATCGTTGCTGGCGACGGTGCTTTATAAACACCGGTGATGATCGTAGTTTCTTCGGTACTCCCGAAAACTTCCTGGATGCTCCGTAAGGCGGAATTGCTGATCAGGATTGGATCCGAAAGGTAAGTCATCAGAACGTCTCGCCCGAAGGAATAGCCCGAGCCTTCATCGCCAAGAATATAGCCCCGCCCCCCACTCTTCACGATATTTCCTTTTTCGCGAGAGCATATCAGCGAACCCGTACCGGCGATGACGCACACGTCCGCTTCCTCGGCGGCAAAGAGTGCAGCCGTGTAGTCAGGCTCTGCACGAAAATTATTGGATTCGGGAAAAGTGTCTTGCAGGATGCTCAGCCCACGAATACGAACACTATCGTTGATGAGGCCAGCAAAGCAACCACAGACGAAGTCTGGGCTGGGGCAACCATTGGTAGCGTTGCCTAAGTTTCTCCGGAGGCGTCCTTCGGGCGTGCTTACGAGATTCGCGGCTCCACTTTGACCCTGAAAAAGTATCTTCCCCGTTTCATCGACAGCGAGGACTCTGCTTGAAGACCCACCACAATCGAGACCCACATAGACACTCATTTGGTGAAACGATTTTACCTGTTCAGCCTTTGACTACGGAATTTTCAACCACTCTTCGAGTCGTTTCTTTTCATCGAGAGTTGCAAAAGGATTCGCCTGAAGCCGATAGTCACCAGCCTTAAATGTTCTTCCTGCGAGATTCAGCTTGAGCTGACGGCCGTCTCTCATAACCAAAACCTCAGTTGAAGTTCCATCTAAGATTTTTGCGGTCAGAATTTGATCGCCATTCTTGACACCGCTTTCAAAATTCGACGGAGTCGCATTCGTTACTTTTCCTTCGGCATTAACCAAGTACAAAGGGTCAATGTAGGTCTGGCCCGGTATTGTCAGCCTCAATCCCATCTTCTTTAAATGGTCGTAAGGCATCGGCTGGGTCGTCCGTACCATCGAATCATAGATCGGGCCCATCTTCGAACTGGTGAGTTCCATTAGAGCATCTCGAATCGCATCATGGTCAAAGCCCGGATTGGGAAGTTTGTACTTCGCGTAGAACGATCGCATCAGGTCGTCCAGGCTCGATTTTCCATTCGTTTCTCCCCGGATATAGGAGTCACAAACCAGGCCAATGACAAGGCCTTTGGTGTAATACGAAAAGTCGTCAACGCCAAATCCGCCGTTTTCCCAAGCTTTCTTACACGCATCTTCGAGGGTCATTTTTAGACTTGTTTTGCTCTTTTGAAGCTGCTCAATTTGTATCGTGAAGGCGTCAAAAAGTTGTGATCGACTCAAAAATCCAGCCTGATACGCATGCAGGTACGCGTAATAGTCAGTTACACCCTCGCTAAACCAGATGTTCGGGCACCGTTGCTCTTTGGTGTAGTCGAACGGACCCAGCATAACCGGGCGAATCTGCTTCACATTCCAGGCGTGAAAATATTCGTGAGTTGCCAAGGCGTCCAGATGAATTGTTTCAGAGTTGTCCACCGCGATAACATTGCAAGCGCGGTGTTCCAGACCACCGTTAAAGTCGCCCACTTCAAGGTGAATGAAATAAAGGTATTTCTTAAAGCTGGCCCCTCCGAACATATTGAGGGCCGGTATTGAACCACGCCGAAGTCGCTCGGTTTCTTCATCAATATTGCATCGAATGACCGGATCGCCAACCCAAATGACCTCGTAAGGAATGTCCTTAACCTTAAAGCTTCGGCGAGTGAACTTACCCAATTGGATCGGATTATCAATAAATTCGTCGTATCCTCCGGCAGTATAAGTGCCTTTCCCATCCGTGTCCATCGCTGTAGCAATGTCCCAGTCGGCAGGAAGGTTAAACTTGAGTGCGCACGGTTCCTTCATGTGGTCTGTGGCAAACAAGAATGCCGATGCGCCATTGATAAAGCCCATGTTGGACCGCAGATGACTCCGAAAAAAGCCCAGGCCCTGGTCGTTACCAAGGATGCGATAGTTGATCGTTACCGGAGTCTTGTTTGGATTCTGAACCACGAAGCCACGAGAATCAATCCATCGGAACTTGAGATCGTTTCCATCGGGATCAAGGACTTTAACGTCCGACAATTTCTTTTCGTAGTCAAGAATGAAGTAGAACCCAGGGCACCAAGCGGGAATTCTCACCGTCTCCGTTTCTTTGGCATTGGTAATTTCCATGTGGATGCCAAAAGATTTTGATGCTGGAAATGGCTTGACGGTGTAATGGAGGTCCGCCCTACTGGCCGCTCCAACCATCGCCAAAAGCATCGGAATGAGAGTTTTGAGAAGGGAAAGGCGTGGTGGTAAATTCATTCTTCGCTCATTCTGACGAATACTTGTTCGCCCCGGCACCAACAATTGGTTCCCGTCCTCGAAGAATCTCATATATATTTGTCCGCATGCTCAAACCTTATAGACCTCCTGGAACGAAAACTTCTAGCCCACCAACCGATTCCGAATATCGATAAGGGCCGCCGCAATCCTTATTCGAAAAACGACCTTACATTTGATATCGCAATCTTATAATCCGATACCTCCAATCCATTGCACTCCAGGCTCACCCGCTCGTTATAACCCAGCTCGCGCAACCGGGCAAAGAATCCAACGAGCATGGGATCGCCAACCGAAGGGAACCGTCGCCCCTCTAGCTGAGCCAGGTGCAAATGCGTCGGCGTGTGCGGCATCTGGTCGGCCCAATACGCATCGCTCGGAATCTCCAAACCACCCTCGCGGCCATTTGCATCCCACTCCTTCAGCAAATGATAGGCATCGGCCGTATATCCAACCCCATGCTTTTTCAAAATCCGACTAAACGATGCACAGTCGATGCCCACATTCGTCTCAGATCGCTCAAGCGACTCTGGAGCAAAAACCGTCGTTCCCGGCGCCTTCATTCCTTCCGCCAACCATCTGGCTAACACTCCTTCGGCCTCGGTCGTCGAACGTCCTTCTGGACATCGACGTTGATTCCCACTGCCAACTACTCCAATCGCCACGCCAACCTCGGTTAACCGCAGACGAGCCGCCTTAATATACGAAACCGCATCGAACTGCTCGGTCGGATCGACCGGAAACAGCTTCACGCCACCCGGAAAAAACAGATTGCACGCCTCAACCGGCATACCTGTATAAACAGATGGATCCCACGGCTCCCGAGCCATCATCTCCGAAACCGCTAGCTCGACGTACTCAAATCCAGCGTCAACCGCCAACGGAGCTTTCTCCAGCGAAATGCAAATCCCAACTTTCATCTGCTGTGTCTTTCTGATCCCTGATCCCTGATTAGAGCGCTACCGTCATAACCGCACGCATGACTTCCGAAGGCGTCGTCCAACCGGACATCGCTTTCGCCTTGCCATCGTCGAGCATCGTGCGGTGCCCCTGTTTCGCTGCGGTTTGCGCCAATACCGCAAACGTCGGATTCTCAGCAACCGCCGCCTTGAATTCTGGCGTTCCAATAATAATCTCAAAAATGCCAATTCGACCCTTGTAGCCGGTCATCTTGCATTCACTGCACCCCGCACCTTTCATAAACGTGCCTTTCTCCACTTCTTCAGGAGTGAATTTGAGAGACTGAATCTCGTCGAGTGTCGGCTTGTACGGCTGGCGACATTTCGAACAGTTCAACCGAACAAGGCGCTGGGCCAGAATAGCCAAAATAACACCCGCGATGAGGTAAGGCTCTGCGTCCATATCGACCATACGACCAATGGTTTCAATCGCATTGTTGGTGTGGAGGGTCGAGAGAACCAAGTGGCCAGTGAGGCCGGCTTGGATCCCAATCGCTAGCGAATCCGGGTCTCGCATTTCACCAACGAGCATGACGTCTGGGTCTTGCCGAAGAAAGGAGCGCATAACCCGCGGGAACGGCATTCGCTCCGTAACTTGAACCTGAGCAATGTTCTTCTCGTACTCGTACTCAATCGGGTCTTCGACCGTAACGATGTTTCGCGTCTTTGCATCCATCATGTTAAGCGAAGCGTATAGTGTCGAGGTCTTTCCCGAACCGGTAGGACCCGTCACGAGAATCAGTCCGTACGGAGCGTCAATCGCTCGAATCCATTTCGAGTAAATGTCTTCTGGCATTCCCAGTTTAGACAAATCGACTTTCATCGCACCCGGATCGAGAATACGCATGACGAGTTTTTCGCCGTTGAGCGACGGAAGACAAGAAGCACGACAGCTCATTCGCCTGCCGAGATACTCCATATCGATACGGCCGTCCTGGGGCTCTCGTTGCTCGTCAATTCTCATTCCGGCAGCCAGTTTAAGACGGGCCAAAACGTTGGGAGCTTGCTCAAGCGGAAGTTCGCCGGTGGAGTGCAAAATTCCGTCTTGTCGGTAGCGAATCCGAAGCTGATCACGCTCGGGTTGAAGATGAATGTCCGAGGTCCCCGTCTCAAGCGCATTCATGAAAATGTTGTCGACGATGCCAACCGCGATAGACATATCGTCCCCACCCATTTCGCGAGATTGGCCCCCTTCCCTAATAATCAATCGAAATCGTTTGGCTGCGCCAAAGTTTGACTGTGCGTAATCGTTTACCATGTCTTGAGGGAATCATACTATGAGTTGATGGTCAGACCCAACCCCTTTTTGCTGGTTACCATGCTGTTTTGGGGTTTTAATTTCATTTCATTGAAAATTCTATTTCCGGTGATGGAGCCCGCCGCGATCATGTTCTGGAGATATTTCCTGATGGGTGGAATCCTGGTGGCCATCTGCCTTCTCACCG
This sequence comes from Armatimonadota bacterium, assembly GCA_043785475.1. Classification (GTDB taxonomy): domain Bacteria; phylum Armatimonadota; class Fimbriimonadia; order Fimbriimonadales; family Fimbriimonadaceae; genus Fimbriimonas. The sequence goes on along the minus strand of JAYVXG010000442.1, from coordinate 12 downwards.
GAAACTCGCTCA
>JAYVXG010000441.1:0-5090 GCA_043785475.1 Armatimonadota bacterium | reverse complement strand
CGAAAAATTGGCTTTCATGGGGCGGCGCTGATGTCGCTGCAACCGATTAAGTGCCGCTGCGACCTGAGCATCTGCCAGGATAGCAAGGTTCGGCTGCTGGGACTCAATCACCGTTCGGCCGATGTTGCCGTTCGGAGCAAAATGGCCATCCAAGGTTCTGACATTCCGCCGTTTTTCGACCTTCTGAAGCAGAATGGCGTTGTTGAGGCCGTCGTGCTTTCAACGTGCAATCGAACTGAGATATATGTAGTTGGTGGCAATAGTAACGCGTCTCTTAACGCACTCGCAAAGTTTTCTGGCATGGAGATCGACGAGATCGAAAAGAATGTCTATAAGAGGAGCGGGGTTTGTGCCGCCTGTCACCTGTTTCGCGTAACTTCAGGTTTAGACTCGGCCGTACTTGGAGAATCGGAAATAGTGACGCAAGTGAAAGAATCGATGCTCCTTTCTTGCCTTATGGGACCCATTCTAAGACTTCACTTCGATCGGGCATTAGAGGCGAGCAAAAAAGTTCGAACCGAGACAAATCTTTGCAAGAGCGTGACCTCACTCGGCTCCCTCGCGATTCGGGTCGCAAAGTCACAATGCGGGCCGCTGTCTGACCAAAATGTTTTAGTACTTGGTGCTGGGAAAGTCGCGCAGAGAATCCTGAAGGAATTGGAGGCAAATAAGACTGGCAAGGTCACTATTCTTAATCGAACGGTAAGCCGTGGTAGCGAACTTGCGATTAAACATGGTGCGGAATGGGGTTCGCTAGATTCTATCCCCAGACTCCTACAAGAAGTCGACGTCGTTTTTGCGACCGCTTCGGTCCATGAACCCCTGATCGATCATACGATGGTTCCACTTGGGAGAAATCCGCTGTTTATTGACCTCGGAATCCCATCCAATGTGAACAAGACCAATTTGCGCGTTGTCGATGTGGATGCTCTCTCAAGCCAATGTGCAACCAACACTGAATCCCGAATTGAGTCGGTTCCTAAGGCACTTGCGATCCTCGACGGTGAGCTTGAACGTCTCATTATCTCGCTAACTGAGCGTGAGGCTGCCACCACAATCAAGAAGCTTTCCGATCATGGGGAGGTAGTTCGTCAACGGACGCTGGCGTGGGCCTTAGCTCAGCTTCCCGAACTAGAAGCAAAGGAGATACGAATTGTTGAGAATCTCACGAGACGGATCGTGCAAGGCGTTTTGCTAGCGCCATTTGAAGAATTGAAGAAGGGAGAATTTTCTCCCGAGGAACGGCAAGCGATCGAGCGGGCATTTTGTCTCTCTTCGGGGGAGTTAGTCAATTAAGCTGCGACTTGGCACCCGGGGGAGCAAATTGGCTCTCGCCCAAGCACGGACAGTCAGCACCAATCTTCAGTCGCAAGGCCACGAAGTTGAGATTTGCGTGATCAAGACAAGTGGAGATAGGGGCGAGCGCGAAGTCCTCGGCGCATTTGTGAGAGAAATCCAATACTCACTCCTTGGGAACGAAATCGATATTGCGCTTCATTGTCTGAAAGATTTGCCGACCACTCCGATCGAGGGCCTCGTTCTTTCGGCCTATCTTGAGCGGGAAGATCCAGCGGACGTCCTAATATCCTATGGTCCGAGCCTAAAAAATCTTCCTTCGGGAGCAGTTGTCGGAACCGGATCTCTTCGCCGCACGAGCCAGTTGATGAGCATAAGACGCGATCTTAGCTTCAAGCCGCTGACGGGAAACATCGATAGTCGCTTGGGGAAAGTTGTCTCCAGCGAGCATAACGCAATCGTTCTTGCTATAGCTGGCCTGAATCGGCTCGGCCTGACCGAAATGTGGAGCAAGTCGGAATTTCGTCATCTCACCGTCCATCCTCTGAGTTCTGCGGAGATGCTACCCGCTCCGGGCCAGGCTGTCCTCGTTCTCGAAACTCGAGAAAGTGACCTTGACTCAATTGAAGGAATTCGAGAACTTCATCACCAACCGACAAAGCAGTGTGTCGTTGCAGAACGAGAATTTCTTGGCACATTTGGGACTGGCTGTTCCCTTCCCGTAGCCGCCCTTTGTATTCAAGATGGCGATTTTCTGGAACTCACTGGGCAGGTAACTCGGCACGATGGATCGGCTAACCTCCGAGCTAACTTGCGATGTAAAGTTGATGTCAGTGAGGGCCTTGGATTCCAGCTCGCTAAGAATCTGATTGACAAAGGTGCGATGAAATTTTGTGATGAGGTTCTCCGTGCTGCGGAGGGAACGGTTAAGTGAGCAAACCTCTTGCAGGTCAGACGATTCTGGTGACGCGCCCCGCCCACCAGTCCGAGAGTCTTACGACGATGTTGGAAGATTTAGGTGCGAAGAGCTACTCCTTTCCGGTCATTGCGATTGCTCCACCAGTCGACTTTCAGCCCCTCGACGATGCGCTAAGGAATATCGATGGTTTCGATTGGGTGGTTCTCACAAGTGCGAACGGAGTTGAATCTGTCCGGTCTCGGCTTGCAGAGTTGAAAATGGATAAGGAAAAATTCTGCGAACGGAAAATTGCGGTGATCGGCCCCGCGACGAGAGCCGAAATAACGAAGTCGTTTCGCGATCCTGATCTGATGCCGAGCGAGTATGTTTCCGAGCAAATTGCCGACTCCTTAGGCGATGTAAGTAGATTGAAATTCTTGTTTCCTTTTGCAGACAGAGCTCGAAAAGACCTGGCCAATATCCTCCGCGATCGAGGTGCGATAGTGACAGAAGTCGTGGCTTATCGAATTATTTCGACTGAATCTGAAACCGGCCTTCCCGATGAAATTCCCAACTTCATCACATTCACTTCTTCCTCTTCAGTCTGTGGACTAAGAGATGTCCTCCAATCGCGAGGAAAAGAACACTGGATGCGAGAATCTCGCCTCGCATGCATTGGCCCGATTACGGCCGCAACGGTTAAGGAACTTGGTTTTGAAGTCGGGCTTGTTGCCAAGGATTACACCATTCCGGGGCTCGTCAGTGCCTTAGTCGAGGACTGCAGGCAATGATCCAACGGTTGCGAAAATATCGTAAGACTCCCGCTCTTAGAACAATGCTTCAAGAAACAAGAGTTCGGCCCAGCGATCTCATCTATCCATTATTTGTCAATGAAGGGGCGACAGAACGCGAGCCAATCCTCTCAATGCCCGGACAATATCGCTTGCCACTCAAAGACGTACCGAACGTCGTTCGGGAAGTTCAAAGGAGTGGCATCAAGAGCGTGCTGCTGTTTGGAATTCCGTCCAAGAAAGATGATGCTGCAACGGAAGCATACAAATCCTCCGGAATCGTCCAAGAGGCGATTAAGGTAGCAAAGGATGCATGCCCTGAACTGATTGTTATGACCGATGTTTGCGTCTGTGCCTACACGCCCCATGGGCATTGTGGCGTCCTCAACGGAGACCGAATCGATAATGATCGCTCGCTCGAACTCCTCTCTAAGCAGGCAATCTCCCACGCTCAGGCGGGTGCAGACGTTGTGGCACCAAGTGCAATGATGGATGGCCAAGTCAAGGCAGTTCGTGAGGGACTTCGGGGAGCTTCTCTGGTTGAGACCATCGTCATGGCCTATTCCTCTAAATTTGCCTCTGCATTCTATGGACCGTTCCGAGAAGCTGCAGATTCTGCTCCATCGTTTGGCGATCGAGCCAGTTATCAGCATGATCCCGCTAACTTGCGTCACGCCCGTCGCGAAATTGAAGCTGATATTCGGGAGGGCGCGGATATCCTCATGGTAAAGCCGGGGCTGGCCTACCTGGATGTCGTAAGACTAGCCCGTGAAACTAGTGACCTGCCGATCGCGGTTTACAATGTCAGCGGCGAATACAGCATGGTCAAAGCGGCGGCCGAACGAGGCTGGATTGACGAACGCAAAATCGTTTTAGAAACACTGACCGCCTTTCGCAGGGCTGGGGCAGACCTAATTATTACTTACCATGCACTTGATGGAGCATTATGGCTGAACGACAACTAAACCTATACTCAACATACACCTATACAAACGCTTACTTTAATCTCAACGAAGAAGAGCGAAAGGCGATCCGCACCAAAATTGTCGAAACGGCAACTGCCGCCGCCGAGGCGACCTTTTTCTATTCGATCTTCCCAACTCGATCAGATTCTGACATTCTGATTTGGTCAGGCTGGGGCGTCGACGAGGACCACGTTGCGGCAACTGCTTTCAAGGGCTTTTCTGAGGCCGTCCAGACCTTGAGAACCTGGATTCAACCAGTACAAACTCTTTGGGGATTCACGAGAGTTTCAACCTATGCAAAGGGCAAAAGCGACCAGGATATGAATCCATTTGAAGAGGAACGATCTGACTACTTCATCGCTTATCCCTTTGCGAAGACTAAAGAATGGTATCTGATGAGCATGGATGCACGACAAGGCCAAATGAACGAGCACATGAAGCTTGGTAAGCAGTATCCCGACATAAAGCAGCTGTTGTTGTACTCCTTTGGCCTCCAAGACCACGAATTCGTTGTTGCTTATGAATCGATGAGCCTTACAAAATTCTCTGAGTTAGTTCGCGATCTCCGAGGCACCGAAGCCCGCCGACATACGTCGCTCGATACTCCTCTCATTGTTGGAATGTACCTAACGAGAGAGGCCTTTATTAGATGACTGTGGATCGCGAGTTTGGCTTGTCGGAACAACTGTACAATCAGGCATGCAGTCTCATGCCTGGAGGAGTGAACAGCCCGGTTCGAGCTTTTCGCGCGGTCGGTGGAACCCCTCTCTATTTCCAACGGGGAAACGGGTCCAAACTAATCGACGTAAATGGAAACGAGTACATCGATTTTGTTTCCTCTTGGGGCGCAATCATTGCTGGACACGCAAACCCTGTCATCAACAAGGCAATTGGCGAGGCAGCCGCAAATGGAACGAGCTTCGGAGCTCCTCACGAAGGTGAGATTCGATTGGCAAAGCAGGTTATCGAGCGGGTGCCCTCGGTCGAACGAATCCGCTTCGTAAATTCAGGGACCGAAGCAGCTTTAGCGGTGGTTCGTCTTTCCCGAGCGGCAACGGGCCGGTCAAAGATTATCAAGTTTGAGGGCAACTACCATGGAGCAATCGATTCTTTGCTTGCGAAAGCTGGTTCCGGGATTGC
>JAYVXG010000440.1:0-5098 GCA_043785475.1 Armatimonadota bacterium | reverse complement strand
ACTGAGGCCTCGCCGAGTGTCGTCCTGTGTCGTCCACTGTCATCTAAGCGGCTAAATCCCAGCGTTCCGGGGTCCAAGGAAGTTCTCTTCGGAAGTGGGTCACTGATTCAAGTCGTGGCAGGCGTGTCATTTCATTTAGTTTTCAGCGAAAAGAGACGGAGTAATTTCTGGCTTCGTGTCGATGAGGATTTCTTTTATCGATTTTCGATCTCCTGGCGAAAGATGGACAAACGGTTTGCTTTGATCCTTTCCAACCAAAATCTCCCTTAATCGACTCAAGACCTGGACTTTAGCCTCGGTTGGAAGATGATCAAAAGCAGAAGAATAGATCATTGGGCTGCAAGGAAATCTAAGGAGCCTTGTATTTAAATCCAGTTCGCTCAAGCGTCTTCCAGCCTTGTCCGGGGGAGAGATTAGCGAGTAGTAGGCCGTGAATCCACTCGTTCCTCCAACCGGTGCAGTCAGCTTTGGTTCATCCACGCAAAGCAGACCTTGAACCAGGGGTTCGCACGCATGTTGAATCCGTTCGTGGGTCTCTTCTTTCACGTGGTCTGCCGCAAAGCCGTATTTCAGCAGATCTACCGCATCTTTCTCCGCCTTGCGAGTGAGGAAGCTGGCTTTCGTGATGAGGTTTTGAATCGTCATCTGTTGCTCGATAACCATCAACGCAACGATATCGGAATGTGAAGTGACGTAGTGCCCCACTTCAAAGTATCGAGCCAGATCTGTAACATTTGCGCCTTTGGTCGTGTCGATCACAGAGGCTTGCTCGTCGCCCCTGGCGACTTCGTTCCCCATGTGCTTCTGGTCGCCGTGTAGGCCAGTCACATACCATCCGCCCCACCGCTCCTTCATCGGGCTCGAAGCCGTCGTCTTGAACGATCCGTTGGCGAACCGAGGGACGCCGTCGGGGCCCGCGAAGACCGATCGTGCCATCAGACCGGGCACTTGACCGGGCATCGGCGAGTAGTGACACTGGAAGCATTCCAAGGTTTGGCGAGTAAGACTGGGCGAGGCACTCTTTCGATTGGCTAAAGTATAAAACACTGGTCCGATTACAGGATCGATCCCGATGAGTTCGATGTAAGGCGCATTGGGAATCCAACCGACGTATGCGTGATCGTTAAAGTAAAGGGCTCGCGGCGTGGTCGGCGAGATGAAATTCGATTGGAGGCTCGTTTTCGAAAAGACGAGAATCTGAGATTCTACCGAAACCCCAAGCTCATGCAGGACAGCCTTCAAATATCCCTGGTTTGGCTCATAGGCAAGCGTCAGGTGTCCGGTCCTAATCTTTTCCATCATCGTCGAGACGGAATCGGAGACTTTTGTCGACGAGAACTCGGCGGGGATATCGGAATTCTGGTCTTGATGCAGGTTTGCAAACACAATCGAGACAAGACTTGCGCTCAGGAGAACAAACGGCCTAAGCTTGGATTTCATCAACGTTACCACCAGAAGAATTGGTCATAAGACCTCACTTCAAGAATGGCCCAATCGACGACATGAAACTATGATTCATGTCATACAACAATGACCTACTTTGGCCTTGTCATATTCGGCAACATTCGTTTCCGTCGCTTATGCACGTTGAGGTAAGTTATTCCTTCAGAGCCGGACTTGATCTCTCGGCTCGTGGCTTTCGGTATGACGAGCACGTGCCCGAGCTCCAGCGAGCTAGTTTCCCCATCCACTGTGACCAATCCACTTCCAAGTAGGACTGTCATGATGACGTCAACCTCGTCGTTTGTGTGTGGTGCAACTCCAAGGCCAGGATTCCAACGCACGACGGTCGCGTCAAGGTCCTCGGTTTCGGTTCCCCAAATCGCTCCGCCCGCTCCATTAAGTTTTGTTGGGTCAATCTGATTCATGATTTCTTCTTTCGACTTGTTCTTTCCGCATCGGATTTAGCTTCCATCGACTTTGTTCGACAAGCTCTGTTTTGGCCAAAAGAGCAGATAATTGGTCAGTAGTGCAATGGGATTCAATCCATGGGAACAGGACTCGCTCCTCCCACCGGATGTGATCGTTCAATGTTTGACCAAGCTTGGCTCCGTTTTCGGGAAGATGGAAAATAAATTCCGCAATCTCCCGATGCTCTCTCGTTAGTTGCTCGGAAAGCTCCGGTGTCACTAGTGGAACGAGAAGCTTTTCTTCCTGATCGAAATGGTCCCTCAACTCGGAATCCCAATCCGCGCGACAGCGTTCGATCGCTAAAGGCTCTCCCTCAACGAGTGCCTTTGCGAGAGTCAATCCTGAGTAGTGATCCCTCGAAAAGGGCTCAAGCGCAATATGTCTTTTCACTACGAGCCCTATCCTCCTTCCGGTGGTTCTTCAGCTTTTTCGATCTTTACACAGGATCGCTTGTACTCGGGGATTCCGCTCACAGGATCGTAGGCACGGTTCGTAAGGTTATTCGCCGCTTTCTTTCCGGCCCAGTGGTACGGGATAAAGATCGTATCGGGTCGTATCGTCTTGACGACTTTAGCCCTCAAAACAACATCGCCTCGTCGACTCGTCACCTTCATCCACTCTTTGTCAGCGATTCCGTATCGCTCCGCCAAGCTTGGGTGGATTTCGATGTAAGGTTCAGGACAAAGATCGACCAGGCCGCCGATGCGCCGTGTTTGAGTGCCGCTTAAATATTGCGAGACAACCCGGCCCGTGGTCAAAACGATTGGATATTCCTCATCGGTAACCTCAGCTGGCGGACGGTAGGTAACCGCATTAAAGTGCGCCTTCTTGTCCGGGGTGAAAAATTTTAGGTCCTCGAACAATCGAGGCGTGCCGGGATGATCCTCAGAGTAGCAGGGCCAAAAGATTCCCATTTCGTCCACGATCCGCTGGTAAGTAATTCCTGAATAATCTGCAGTTCCACCCTTGCTGGCAATGCGAAGCTCGTTGAAAATATCTTCCGATTTCTTAAAATGATCGAAGAACTTTCCTCGGCCAAGACGTCTTGCCATCTCCAAGATTATGTCGGTGTCAGCCATGGCACGACCAGGAGGATCGACAGCCTTGTTGATCTTGATGACCCGGCCCTCGGCACTCGTACTCGTTCCTTCCTCTTCTTCATGAAGCGACCCAGCCATCACGATATCCGCATGCTGAGCCGTCTCATTGAGGAAGAAATCGATTGCGGTGTAATGCTCCAATTTCCCAAGTGCCTCTCGGGTGAAGTTTGAGTCCGGCAGGGAAATGAGAGGATTAAAGCAAATGGAAATCAGAGCCTTTATTTCGCCTCTGTGGATCATTTCCATAATTACAGGAGCAGTATTGCCTTTGCCTGGTAATTCTTCGTCCGAGCAGCCCCAGACGCTACAAATATACGCTCTATGTTCCGGGTTTGTAATATCGCGATTGCCCGGAAGCTGATCGCACTTGTGACCGTGCTCTCGTCCACCTTGACCGTTACCTTGTCCTGTAATCGTTCCATATCCGCATCCCTTTCGACCGATTCGGCCGGTAGCTAGCACCAAGTTGATGCAGGAAACGACGTTGTCAACGCCCTTAGTGCTGTGCTCGATGCCTCGAGCATGAAGAAGAAAGCTCGTCTTCGCTTGCCCCCACATTCTTCCCGCCGCCTGAATGTCTTCAACTTTGACTCCCGATATTCGACTCGCCTCTTCCAAAGATAAAGCCAGCGCCGCCGCCCTGGTCTCATGCCAACCAGCCGTATGGGCCTCGATAAAATCGTCGTTCGTAAATCCCTCTTCGATCAGGACGCGAAGAATGCCAAGCAATAGCGCCGAATCCGTGCCGGGAAGAACTGGCAAGTGGATGTCACAAGTTCGTGCGATTGGGGTGACGCGCGGGTCGATGACGATCAGTTTCGCTCCGCGATCCCTTGCTCGCCAAATATAGTCGGTGGTGATGGGAGAACACTCGGCTACGTTGGTTCCAGCTAGCAAAATGACGTCTGCATAAACAATGTCATCCCAAGAGTTGGCGGCGCGATCCAGACCAAACGCCTTTTTATTGCCTGCACCTGCGCTAACCATGCAGAGTCGACCATTGTAGTCGAGTTCTTTGGTCTCAAGGCCCAAGCGGGCAAATTTGCCCATTAGGTAGCTCTTCTCGTTGGTCAACGAAACGCCGGAAAGAAGAGCAACCGAATCTTTTCCGTACTTCGCCTGAATTCGTTGAATTTCGCCGATCGTTGTCGAGAATGCCTCATCCCACGAGATAGGCATGAAGCCAACGCCATCGACCCGCTTCATCGGATCAAGAAGCCGATCTGGGTGACCGCCCTGCATGTATCGCTTGACCCCTTTCGGACACAATTTCCCTTTGTTGAAGGGGAATTCTTCCCATGGTTCAAAACCAATCACGTTATTGTCTTTGACCTTCAACTGAATGCCGCATTGCATCCCACAGAAGCAACAATGGGTCTTCACAATCTTATCGGGCTCAGCGCGTCCAACCCATCCACCCGGCGGAACGTAAGCCAAGTGAGGACCAAATTTGTCTTCGAGGATTTTTGCGGATGCAGGGAGCTTGGCCATGTTGTCAGTATAGGGTGTTTACACCTTGGAGTCCTATGATTTTAATCATAACTCTATCGAACGATTAATTTAATCACTGCCATCAACAGGACGACACCCAGCAGTCTCCTCAGGCTCAAGTCTGGAACCTTGTGTGAGCCGAGCCATGCGCCCAAAAGGGCGCCGATACTTGCTACCAAAATAGTGTCGGAATGCAACTGAATAACGGTCAAGGAGGAGCCACCTCGCGCCACCAGTCCGGCTATCGAATTTAGAAAAATGAACAGAGCAGAGATCGTGGCGGTCTTCTTGATATCACCCCACCTTAGTAAGATGATGAGCGGGCTCAGGAAAATTCCGCCACCAACGCCAACCATTCCACTCAGCAATCCAATTCCTGCTCCGGCCGCGATCCGCCAAGGTATTGACGCAGGAACTAATTCCGTCGACTCTGGGAGCTTTTTTGCCAAAAGCGTGATCCCAGCATAAAGGAGTACAACCCCTAGAATCCACTGATGGAGATGGTCGCTCAGTTTCATAGAGCCGCCAAGAAACGCCATCGGAACCGAACCTAGAATAAACGGCCAAGTGAGCGACCAATCGAAATGTTTCGCTCG
>JAYVXG010000439.1:0-5147 GCA_043785475.1 Armatimonadota bacterium | reverse complement strand
AACTTAGTCCTTTGATCACAAAGATCAAGGAAGAGTACAAAGATGACCCGCAAGCAATGAATGCCAAGGTTATGGAGTTGTACCGCGAGTACGGGCTGAACCCCGCCGCTGGTTGCGCTCCGGCATTTGTCCAAATGCCGCTCTTTTTAACCGTCTACCAGTGCATGTTGCTGTACCAATTCGAGTTCCAAAAAGGGACTTTCCTTTGGATTAACGAAGCGACCAGCAAGTTCACTCATGGGTTTACCGCTCCAAACCTCGGTACCCAAGATTCGATCTTGATCTTTGTTTACGGCATCAGCATGATCATCTCTCAGATGCTGACGCCGATCAGTGATCCAAGCCAAAAGAAGCAGATGCGACTCATGGGAGTTGGCATCTCGGTTCTCTTTACATTTTTCATGTTCACCGGTGCATTTCCGGTTGTGAGTGGATTCGTTCTGTATTGGACGTTCACAAATATCTTTGCGACAGCGCAGTCGCTGAGAGCCTACCGCTTACCACTCATACCCTTGCAAAAAGTGAACACGAAGGACGGAGGGGTCTATCCTACTGACCCAGCCCAACTATTTCCGTGGAGTAAGGCGAACGGAAAGAGCAACCCTGCCTCACCCAAAAAAGTCGACAAGCCTAAAATAGATCCGTCAAAGAAGACTGGCAAGCCGCAACAACACAAACCCAAAAAGTAAGGTTATAAAAAATGCAAACGATCGAATTAACCGTCAAAAATCTGGACGATGCCGCCGCTACCGCTGCCGAACAACTCGGCGTAAGCCCAGACCAAGTCAAAATCACCGTGCTCGAAGAGTCCAAGAAGCTCTTTGGAAAGGTCACTTACAAGGTCAAGGCCGAAGCAAAAGCACCAAAGGCGGCCAAAGCCGTTATTGCGGCTGAAACCCCCGCTCCTGCCCCTGTTGCCAAAGCAGTTCCTACACCAGTAGCCGCTCCTGCTCCAGTTGCCGCCGCGAGTTCAGACGGACCACGCAAGAAGCTTGGTGTCAAGAAAGAAGCTCCTACCGCTGCTCCGGTCGAAGCGGTTGCCGCTCCGGTCGAAACTCCAGTTGAAGCCGCACCGAAAGGCAAAACGACTCGAGTCGGCGCAAAGGCAAAGGCCGTTGCTCCTGCTGAAATTGCTGCAGAAGCTGCTCCAGTCGCTGAAGGTCGAGAAGAAGATGCTGGTCCTGAAGTGGTCGCAACTAAGGAAGACGCCGCAAAGCTTGAAGCAATTCTCAACATTTTGGCTCACAAGTCGGGACTCGAAGCGGAAATCGTGGTTGGCGAACTTCAAGGTAAGTACATCAATCTTTCGATCGACGGAAAAGAAGCCGGTTACTTGGTCGGAAAGAATGGCGAAGTCCTGAACTCCCTCCAATATTTGATAAACCTCGTTGCCAAGCAGCAACTTGCAAACGGAGTCCGGGTTACTCTGGATGGTAACGACTACCGAAAGAAGCGCGCTGAAGCCTTGACCAACTTGGCATCGAAGATCGCTGAGAAAGTTCGCGAGCGAGGCGAGGAAGCCGTTCTAGAGGCACTTCCTGCATTCGAGCGACGAGTGATTCATAAGGCTTTGCAGGAGATTGAAGGCGTTACGACTTACAGCGAAGGCGAAGAGCCAGATCGACGCGTCGTTATCGCTCCGATTGACTAGTTTCCCAGGGGTCAGGGCACAAAGGTCAGGTCTCACACAAAGAAAGAGCCCCGTGCGAATCGCATGGGGCTTTTTTCTGACTTTTTATGATAGAACTGTATTTAGGAATAGAAATGCGACCGAAATATGTTAGATGTTGCAATAAAATCGAAATACTTATTGACAAGTGATAGGAGGTGGGGCATAGAATTGATGCACCATGAAACAAATCGTAAAAAATTTGGACAAAAGACTTGTCGGTTCGGGATGATGGGCGATATCCCTGGCTTAACTGCCTCAAGCTCAATTAAATATGATGATAGGGACGGCGAGCCATTGCTATATGACGGTCCGGTTTCAAAATCAACGACGGTTACAGTAACACCAAAAGGAAAATAATGGTTCTTTTCTTGTTCGCACAACAGTTGCTCGCCAAATCTTTTTTGGGCGGGCAAGGTCAAGATTTAGCTCGATACTATTTGCTCAATGCAAATCGTAGCGTGGTCTGCTCGGAACGAGCCACAAAAGGCTATGGACCGTGTCGATTCAATCAAAACGATAACGACCACTTAGTCTATCCTGAGGGTACATTTTTCAAGGTAATCCACAATAGTCCGCTAAAAGACTTTGGGCCAGACCCAAATTTTGGACCAAATCAAAGGCGATTTCCTGCTGTGGATAGCATCGTTACGTCGTTTATGCCGTTGACTTTGGTAGGCTTGCAAAAAATTGATTTTGACACAACTTTCTCAGAGGCTGTAACTAACCCGACCTCCCTTAAACTTACGACAGTAAGTCCATTTTCCAAGGCACTTATGGGTAAAGGATCTGACAAAATCGAGAACTTAGTCAATGACGGACTTTCGAAATCACTCAAGTATCCTCCGTTTTTTGGAAAGTTGTGGTTTTCCTGCTCCATGGTCCAAGTAAGTGAGGAAGATTTTCTCAATGCCGTTGCACAAGTATGTGATTGCAAACTCGTCGTTAATCCTGATTCCTATTCGTTCGTACCGGAAGCGGAAAAAATCCGGGCCCGATATTTAAACGCTCACCGTCTGTTTGGCGATACAAGTGAAACAGTGGATGGAATCAAGCAAAGAGTTCGATTTCGTGTGTTCGAGTTGGCACCAAGCGAAATTATAGTGGAGTCAGTTTCAAATCTAAAGATGGGCCGTACGGTCGAAATGTACCAAGACAAGGAATTAAAGGATTCAATCGTAAAGCTGATTAAGATTGCAATATCTACATTTTCAACGAATGAGAATCCAACCGTCAAGGAGCTTGCCACAAACGTGAACCCTGAGGCCGAAGTTAAAATCGGATTTAGTTACGGCTTTGAATTTTTTGTCGCAATTCCGCTTAAAAATGGTAATTATTGGCTCATTTGATTCACTTCGTTCGTTTTGAATAGCACGACAGCGAAGAGCCAGATCGCCGAGTCGTCATCGCTCCGATTGACTAAAATATGGAGGGTGGGCGTCCCGCCCGCATTTCAAAAAAGCCCCGTGCGAATCGCACGGGGCTTTTGCTTTGTGAGGAGTGCGGCGATTTATCGGCGCTTTGTCCTGCGAGACTTGTCTCGCTGAAACTATTTTCTTTTAGACCTTGGATGTCGGCATCCGAACAACCCCGTCGACCAAAACCGGCAAATAGATATGCGACCCCGCCTTGACCGTCAAACGATATTGCGGTTCGTACGGCATTGCCGGTCGATTCTTCCAGTACTCATGCGAACTAAATCGCAGCGACGTATCGGTGAGAAATTTGCATCCGATAATGTTGATCTTCTCAGCTGGATTCGCGAACGTCAACTCCAATTCACCGGTTTCTTGCAACTTCGTCGAATGACCCGAGGCATCGACTAAGAACCACTCCCACCCAAAACTCATGGGGTCTAACTGATCTTTCGCGTTGAGTGCAAAGCCTTCCTTGACAGACTCAGTTCGGGAGTCATGAAGTTCGAGCTTATATCGGTCAGACAATAGAATAGTTTTGGACTGGGTTTCCCCAGTAATGCCGCTAGACGAAAGTTCAATTTGCGTCTGAGACAACATCGGAACAGACTCGGCCTGAGAAATAATTTCTCCTGTTTCGCAATGAGTTAAGAACCAAGACACGGATCCAAGATCAGCGTCTTCATCACTCGCCGGATAGAAAGTCTCTCGAGTCCCAGGAGCCATGACCATCCGATGGACCCAGACATTCAGCCTTTGCCTGAGCGTCAACCGTAATTTTCCGGTCGTCCGATACTCATCCATAACCTTCTTCAGGTCTTCCGGGTTGTTAGTCTTCCGAAACAGCCAACGCTTAACCCCCCTTTCAACCGTTTGGGATTTCGTCATTTACGTCCATTATATGGCAACGCCGCTATTAAAATTCATTCTCAAGATAGAGTTCGAAGACCTGCCGATCAGTCCGGGGGTCGACATCGTTCCAAATAACCGCGCGTTGCGAATCCGGACGAAATTGGCCAAGGCTGCTCGTATGCCTTTCATAAATATTCATGTTTGGACCATATACTGGATCAAATTTGAAACCCACTTTTGAAAGCCATGCCTTAAGTTTTGGGACATCAGAGTGGAGAACAAAATAGTAGTTCTTCGGGCCACTTCGGCCAAAATTCCTTTTCGAAGTCATGTGGATTCCTTCCCGCTCTATTTGCTCGGTCAAGCTTCCTCGATGCGCAAACCATGCTGTAACCATCAAGCCGAAAAAAGGCTACAACCCCAACCCACAACCACCTTCTCGTCATGTTAAAGCCACACTAGCGAGTCACCCGAGTCGAATTTGCGGGAAGATCCCAAAACTGAGCGTTGTCAAGCCTGAATTTGTTGTTACCCTCAAAATGGTATGGCACCAGGACCCACCCCGGCGCATCTTCATCGGGATGCAGAATATGCAATACATGAGTGTCATCGGACCACCAAGGGAGCGGTGCATATTCGTTGTTGGTAGTTCGAAGAACAAAAGTCTCGTCTTTGCGAAACTCGACCGATTTGCCTTCGGAATCCGCCCATTTCCCAATCAGGCTGGCATCGACCACCTTTCGCGGTTTGGTCCAAAGATAAAGTCCGACCAAGAGAACTATCGGAACTCCAATGATCCCAATTCGCCATGCCTTCGATCTAGGAAACTGAACCATCAATTTAGCAAACGTTCCTCAAGCGCCAATAGTTTCGGCCCGCATACATCTCAAAAAAGTGCAGATCAAATTAGAATGGGATTTTTCTTGCCCTGATAGTCAGGAACAAACCTGGCAAAATCGGAGTCACTTGTCATTGTGCAGAAACCATCTCTGACATTTCTTCCGTGGGTAATCATCGGTGCTCTCGGAGTGCTTTATCTTGGCAAACACACGGCCGCACCCGCCGAACGAGGGAAAGTAGACCAGGCCATGCCCCTTGTTGTCGAAGCTCTTCGCGACACCAAATTCCTCCACTCCGCTGAAATGCAGATGCAGGAAACATTCGAATATTCGACGAGTAAAGCCCCTGCCGATTGGGCATCGGGAATCCCA
>JAYVXG010000438.1:0-5166 GCA_043785475.1 Armatimonadota bacterium | reverse complement strand
ATTGAACATCGTTTCATCATGACGGCTTTTTCCGCAGCGGTCATATGGCTCATATGATTGTGGGCGATTTTCATCTCTTCCGGTGAAAGTCCCATCATCATGCATTTCATCATCGAGCCTTTCATCGAAGCCGATGAATGTTTCATCGGCATGTGTTTGTGATCCTTTTGACCAAAAGCTAATCCAGTGGATAAGACTAGGGCAAGTGCAATTATTGAAACTGATAAGTACTTCATTGTTTTCCAAGACAAGAACAGGCTCATGGGCTTCGACGCCCAAGGCCCTCCTGCAAAGTTAGATACTCCGGGCACTGAGCAGTAATTACGGCGCACGTCTCAAATCGGCCTCTGCAAATCTTGGAGCTCTTCCCATTCCTCCATCGCTTGGAAGTTATTTCTTTATAGCGACTTTGTTCTTCTTGATACAATTGGACAAAAAAATTTGACCTGCCGAATCGAAACGTTAAAGGTTTGCTGGCGGTCCTCGCTTTGAATCGAGAGTATGGTGCGAATCACAATTCCTTGGCGGATCTTTTGTTCGAGCAAGGATGGTGCCGCCAATCTTTGGCAAGCACTGGAGCTTCTGAAGAAGGCACTTGGTACCGACGCTATCGAAGCTTCACCTGACCACTGTCGATTATCATCGGGATTTCCGATTATATGCGACCTTGACGAGCCTCGCTTTCATACCTCCGCTCGCGTACGAATTGGAAAATCCGAATTACGATCCTTTCCAGCACATCGTCGATGAAGGCAATTTATCCAGCAATTGTTGTTGACGGCCCCATGAAATGGTTTTAGAATGTCCAAGATAACTCAAGTTGCGGTTTGCTTCACGCCTAAGTAACCACTGTAACTCGCAAGAAGGTGGCCGAAATTTTGGTTGATCCCTTTTCTGTACTCGTGTTCTGGCTCACAAAGAGCGTTTCCAGGTCTCGCTGCAGGTCATCTGCCTTTCCATTCGTTTCTGCCGCTTCGAACGCATTCATCGTCGGTCCATAAAAGTTTTTGAAATCTGCAACTGTTTCTTCTGGAGTCTGGTTATTGACAAAGGTAAAGGTGTCTCTAGCGCACGAAATATTTTCTGCGCGTACTCCGGCTTCCGTGAACCGCTCCACGACATTTGCTTCGATTCCCCATAGCATCGGGCTCACAAATCCCTCGGGAGGAGGAGGAGAATACGCGGAGCAAATTTTCAATATTTGGGCGACTAGGGTTGGGTCATTGGGAATCCAATTTCCCATAATGATACGACCACCCGACTTGGTTACTCGCACCATTTCTTTGGCCACATCGAGAGGCCGGGGGGCAAACATTGCCCCAAAGATGGTGACGACCAAGTCAAACGAGTGATCCTCAAGATCGCGCAAATCGGTCGCATCGCCTTCCTGGAAGCGAATATTCTTAAGTCCCATTTCCGCAACTCTTTTGTTGCCGGCGGCCACAAGGTTGCTCGCGATATCGACTCCCAAAACGTCGGCACCGAGTTGTGCTTGAGGTATTGCCGTGGTTCCATCACCACAACCAAGATCCAAAACTTTCATGCCCTCAGTTATTCCCAGGGTTTCCGCAAAAGCATTGCCGCTTTCTCTCATGCTTTGCGCTATTCGCGTAAAGTCGCCTTTTTCCCAAAGTGCTTTATTTGGATTCATCTTCGATTCTCTTAACTTGTCTTCGTAACTTTAGTTTATGCATGCTCCAAAAGTCAATCAAAACGAGAAGCATGAAAAAGAAGGTCAGTGGAAAGGGTCGCAGACATTATGTCTGGATGTCATGATGGGAAGGCAGTAAAGGTCCCAGATCACGGAGAAATTATGCCTTGACTCGGAGCTATAAGGTTTGGAATCCCAAAACATTCGCATGCGTCGATTCATCGCATTACGATTTGGGCATTGGGGCCTATCCATAGAGTTTCGAGCCTCACCAGCAATTTCCCACGATGCACGGGCATCGTCCCAGCATATTTGTTGCCGACACGTACCACGGTCGGCAACTTACATTTCAGCTTTTGGATCCTTTTTAGAGACGCCGGTTACCGTACCAGCCTGATCGACTTCCATGATATCCGATGCCGCCAATAAGCCATAGGACGGCGAGAATTAATAGGACAGTACCAAGTGTCCCAGACAGCGCAAATCCGCCTCCGCCGATCAACAGAAAAACGACGATAACAATAAGCAGTAGGTTCATTTTGTGGTTCCTTCGGGAAATTCGGATTAGGGGAATTAACCGACTTTCTACTGGTTATAACTCCGAGCATGAAGAAATATTACTCGCCGACAAAAATTAGGGTATGCCTCGACTGGAAAAGTGTAGCCACCAATATTGGCATGTGCTTTCCTGCCATCCGGGGTCAAATTCACGATCCAGAAAACAGAGAAGTCGACTTTCTGCGAAGAAATCGGGGCTCTTTTGCCCGGGTTCTGAATGACCATGTGAGGGCTAAATGTTCTCGGGCGAACCCATGTGGATTCGCCTGAGACATCGGCTAATTGCTACTCTTTGTTCGTCGTCGGACACGAAGCAAGCAGACAATTCCCGCTCCAATAGCGAGCATGCTGGTTGGCTCTGGTACAGGATCTTGGTGGAAGAAGCCACAGTCTCCGCTTCTTAAGGAAATTCGAATGATCGAATTCTCGTTGTTGGTGACTCCGTTATCCCAGTGGGTTCCGACACCAGCAGTGCTTCCGTGAAGGCCGCCATTTTCGTTTTGGCTCACATAGAATGCACAATCCGGTCCAACTTCGGCGAGGTCGCCGTAGGCTTGACTTCCAGTTGCAATATCAAAGGCGGTTGGAGTTCCAACATAGCCTGCGGCGTAGGTGTAACGAGTAATTGTTCCGTCATTGTTGTTGGCAAAGACACTGTTTGCGTTGATCCCGTCACCAAACGCCAAACCGTCGGGAAAGTGAATGGTGTTAAACGAATTGAGGACTGTTCCCGAACCATTTATGATCTTAATATTGCTTGCGGTTTGACCGGCGAGGACAAGATTTCCCGCGTTGTCCGAGGCAATGTCATCGATCAAACCGCTAGCAGTGTAGATTAGGGTGTTCGTCGCCGACACCGGATCGTAGATATAGACCTCGTTGGTACTCGCACCCGCTACGTAAGCGATCGTTCCATTTGGCCGGACATGGATGCCGTATCCTTGTCCCCCAACGGTACCGCCCAGGTTTTGGGCGGCTGCAGCCCAATTGCCGGGATCGAAGCGCTGCAGTCCAGAACTGGTTGTGGTGTAAATCTTTCCATCTAGACCATTTGCCATTCCATATCCGGACGTGTTTAGCCCAGTAATCGCGTGGGTCGTAAATCCGTGGACATTCGTGCCTTGATGTACAGCGTTTTGGGTCAGGCTGTACTCGTAAATGTTGGAGCCGTTGCGAGTTAACATCGCTCCTGCGCTTGTCCAAGCCATTCCTGGCCCGCCAACAAGGGGTCCGGTGTAGATTTCCTGGACATAGGCTGAATCAAGGAACGGGAATTGAATTGCATAGGCCGAAACCGAATTAAATACGGCACCCAAGCCTGCGACGATCAAAATAGAATTTCTCATGGTATTTTCCAAGACATGCATCCGGATTCTTGCAATTGTGCTGTTACCTGGATTGATGCTTGGGCTATTCTAACACGAACGCCACGGGACTGCTAACCTGGTAAATACACCTGGATCACCACACTTCCGTGCGCCATTCGCCCCAGATGTGGTTCTCTTCCCACTCCTCGGGAGGCTCCTCACCTGACAGTCGAAGCCCCAAGATTATCAGACCAACGTGCCATCCTTCGTGCCAAATCATATGTTGAAGGAACAGCACTGGGTTGTCGTAAAAACCAACCTTTTCTTTGCCGTCAGTTAAGGACTGTTCCACAGCCGCTCGGACGGCGATCCCGCTGGCAGTGAGCATTTGTTTGATAAGATCGAGATCTTCAATCGGCTCTTCCCAACCTTTGACGTAGGATTTACCGAGACTTTCAGCGCCATCTGGGTCTAGTTGAGCTAACCAATACTTTCGAACTAGATGAATATGAGCCAACTGTTCGAACAGAGGCATTCCGTCCATCGAAGGTTTGGATTGCTTATTTGACTCATTAACTCGCCCGGCGACCGCACTTACGATGCGACATTGGCGATCCCACGAGTCAAGAAGCGCAGCAGTTACGTCCATGACCCAAATTATACAATGGACTTATGGATAGTGAATGTTATGTTTCGGATGCCGGGTCGCGGACGAAGCGGGTACGAAGAAGTGGCTCACCCATTTGCGGTACACAGACCTGAACGATTGAAACCGTAATTAAGATTGATTGCCTACTGGAAAAATCAAGACCCACTAGGGTCAGGAACTATGAAGTTTTAAGCTTCGAAGAGCCTCTTTTCATTGCCCTATTTCGCAGTTTGGCTTTGCGCGTTGATGCTTTCATCTTAACTCGCTTGAACAACTTTGGGCCGGCCTTTTTTGACATGATGCGTATTGTACCTGTTGTCGATAAGAACTAGCCAACGAGCAAGGAATTCCTCCATCGAATTTCCCTGTCTGCCCGCGTTGAATCCCCAAATTCATTCGAGTAGCACTTCGAAAGAACATGGGCACGTTATAATTGGCCATGATTTTGGATTTTAGCGGTGAAGTGATCGAGTGGCGAGGGCCCGCACCTCTCGTTTTCGCATCCGTTCCGGCGGATCTCTCGTCCGACATTATGGCGATTTCCCCTCACGTGTCCTACGGATGGGGGTGCATTCCCGTTGTGGCGCAGATTGGTGATACAAAGTATAAGACTTCCCTTTTCCCTAAGAACGGTGTTTACATGGTGCCAGTCAAACTCATGGTGCAGAGGGCGGAGTGCGTTGCCGTTGGGGATCATGTGACGGTCCGTCTTGAGATCTTTTCTGGCTTTGAGAGCCCTTCATAAAGTCGCAACGGGTTAAACTTGATGAGAATGCAAAAAGCGTGCTTTGCGTCGATCATTCTGGTCCGATTCGACGAGATCCAAGTTGGGCCTTCCGTTCCAGACACCACTGACGAGGGCGTACTATTCAGGAATGTCGGAGCCGACGTTCGAGCCGCTGCGACGGACATGTCGTCCGAGTCTGCATTCAAATTTGCAATATACGGCCTCCACGATTCGGAAGAATCAGGGCGTCGGGCAATAGACAGACGACTTATGG
>JAYVXG010000437.1:0-5178 GCA_043785475.1 Armatimonadota bacterium | reverse complement strand
GTGCGCCACCCACCTGAAGGTCTCCTTTACCAATGGCGAAGCCATCACCGGAGAAGAAAATTCTTGATGCGGTGCCACTGCCATTGCTTAGTGACGGCAGAAGGCCAGCATTAATGGACGAAACGTCGAAACAGACGAAATCGCTGAGGAAGCTTCGGATGGTAACAGTATCGCCCTGAATTCGGTTAATGGTGTCGAACCAATTCGTGTCGAACTTAGCCTGAGTTACATCTGTCCCGTTGACATTGACCGTCTCTGTAATAAACGTGTCGGGGTCAAGGAACATCGGAACCTGAGTATGACGGCCCTTGAAGACCCTCAAAGCCGCGGTCAAATCGTTGGGGATGTTGTTGATGGTTGTAAAGGACTGGGTTCCGTTCGCATCTGTCTGCGTGAAGTTCACAACATTAAACTGAAGTGCACTGAACAACCGACTTTGTTGGTTCAAGAGACCCGTGTTGGTCGCGAGGATTTGAGACTTATAGGAGGTTAACGTCAAGGTCTTGGGCGTAATCCCTGAGGTTTCGGTTCCAAAGATATCCGAAACGATCAGGCCTCTTGCCGTAGCAACCTTGGTATCCCCGGCTCTTCCAGCGCCAGTCAAAAAGACATACTGTAGCGAAGCAGGCGTATCAGGGAGGTTAACTCCAGCCACATTGCTAAATAGTCCACCTGTCGTTGCCGAAGTAGCAGATGTTCCTGTTACTCCAGATCCTCCGACGGTATTTCCAGCACAACCAAAGAGAACGCCGCCGAGTGCTAAGACTCCGAGGCTCCATTTAATATTCTTGCAATTAATTTGACGACGCATAATCATCCCTTTCCGCGGTAGAGAGTTAAGGGAGTATATCAAGAAAAGTCTCAGAATATGCAAATTTTCTTGGTTTTTCGTTAAAGCGGTACACTCATTTTGCCTTGCTCAGAGACGACCTTCTCGACCTAAATGACATTTTACAGCATCCAGGAAGGGAACTTTCAGTTGAAGTGACCACCGAATTAGCGGATGAAGAAGACCTTGATTTGGTGAAACCGTTGGATGGAGTTCTTGAACTTGTATCCACTGGGAATCTCCTCCTTATTAAGGGGACCTTCTGTACCCGAGCCGTTGTCGAATGCGCGCGATGCCTGGGACCACTCGAAGTTGACGTCGAGTTTGAGGTCGAGGAGCAGTTCGACGTGAAGGGCGTTCCGAGTTCGCTTGACCACACCAGCACGGCGAAAATCGACTCTGACGAGCCATTCCCACTCTTCGAAGGAAATGAATTAATGGTCGAAGCGTTGCTGCGGCAAAATTTGTTGCTCAATTATCCGGTCCAACCGCTTTGTTCATTTGGCTGGGAGGGAGATTGCCCGATTGCGAAGGAGCGCCTAGTTGTTCGTAAACCGGTTGAAGCGACCCATCCTGAATTTGAAAAATTGAAAAAGCTTGTTAGCGAGGACGATGCGTGAGCATCGTGCTCGACGCAATGGGGGGTGACAACGCACCTCAAGCAATCATTCGCGGCGGACTTGATGCTTGTCCTCACATAAGGGGAGACTTAATATTAGTTGGAGATCAGGATGTCATTAGGGCCAATTTGCCCTCCCAAGTTCCCAATAACGTCAAGATTGTTCATGCGAGTCAAGTAGTGGGAATGGATGAGAAACCGCTCGACGCCTATCGCAAAAAGAAAGACTCTTCGATGATGGTCGGGATCAAATTGATCAAAGAGGGCAAAGCTGAGGCATTTGTGTCGGCTGGATCGACAGGATCAGCTTCTGCAACCGCATTATTGACCTGGAGACAGGTGACGGGAATCCATCGACCCGCAATCGGTACCCGGCTTCCGAACCATCACGGAGGTTTTGTTTTGCTTGATGCTGGGGCTTCTCCAGACGTTGACCCAGAGCATTTGGTCGAGTTTGCGATACTTGGCCGCGCTTACGCTCAATCAGTAATGGATCGTAAAAATCCGCGGGTTCACTTGGTTAATATAGGTGAGGAACCTGGGAAGGGAAACGCCTTTGCCAAAGAGGCGTATCAACTCCTCTCTCGATTCGAGTGGTTCGCCGGAAATATCGAGGGCAAGGACATGTTCAACTCTCAATGCGATGTGGTGGTCTGCGAGGCGTTTGTTGGCAACGTCATTTTAAAAACTGCGGAGGGCGTGGCCGAGATGTTTGCGAGGCATGTAAAAGCGGGAGTTCCTGACAACTTAATGAAGGCTTTGTATTGGCCCGTAAAAAAAGTTATGGCTCCCATTCGGAAGCAAATGGACTACGATGAAGTTGGCGGCTCTCCGCTTTTGGGTCTAAATGGAATTTGTGTGATTGCCCATGGACGGAGTAACGCCAAGGCCATCCGCAATGCAATTTTGAACGCGGACAAGGCGGTCGGTGCCCATTTAGTCGATAACATTCGAGAGGCAGTGCTACGAGAACTTGGGCCGTTTGACGTGACGGATGAAGGAAAGAAAGCATGAGTAGGCGCGCAGTCATTCAATCAGTAGGGCACGGATTGCCCGTAAGAGTTCTCACAAACAAAGATTTGATTCTTGAAAAGAATATCGAGTCTGACGACGAGTGGATTGTTCAGCGTACAGGAATCAAACAGCGACACCTTTGTACCGGAGAAGAGGGTGCCCATTCGTTGGCGATATTAGCGGGCCGCGAGGCTCTCGATAGGTCCGGATTGAAGCCCACGGACATCGAAATGGTGATCGTCGGCACGGTATCGGGTGACTATATTTGGCCTTCTACGGCTTGCTTCGTCCAAGACGCCTTGGAACTCAAAAATGCCGGAGCTTTCGATGTCAGCGCAGCCTGCGCTGGATTCATTTATTCTTTGGCAAATGCCACGGCTCTCATTGAAACTGGGGTGATCGACCACGCCTTGGTAATCGGAGTCGATGCATTGTCCAAGCAGATCGATTGGAGCGATCGGTCAACGTGCATCTTGTTTGGCGATGCGGCGGCAGCCGTGGTTGTAAGCGCGATCGAAGGTGGTGATCGAGGCGTGATCAAAACTGTCATGCTTTCCGACGGCAGCGGGGCACCCTTTATTAACATCGACCTCGGTGGCACTAAGTATCCTCCGAATTGCGTGGCTCCGCAAGGTCTTAAATACGGCATCCAAATGAAAGGTAATGAAGTCTATCGATTCGCGATCAAGGCGATGGGGGACGCATGTGAAAAGGTGCTGGCCGAGGCTGGGGTTGATGCCTCGGAAGTTGACTTATTTGTGCCTCATCAAGCAAATATGCGAATCATCACGGCGGCCGCTGAGCGATTTAAATTTCCGTCAAAAAAGGTGTTTGTGAACGTCCATAAATACGGAAACACAAGCGGTGGCTCGATTCCTTTGGCTCTTTATGAAGCTAGTGATAGTGGGAGATTGAAGCCGGGGATGTTAGTTCTTACCGTCGGTTTCGGGGCTGGCCTAGTTTGGGGCGCAAATCTTATTCGCTGGTAAAACTACCAAATAGGGTTGCACTGATACGCGAACAGAGGAACGAACGAAGCTTATCAGTGTTTCTGGAATCGGCTGAGTGAATACTGATAGGGTCTTACCCTATGCTCAGAGAACGATATTAGTGCCACCTTGAAACTAAGCGTCCCAACCATCGGAAACCTGCTTACGCAATGCCGCCTTTTCGAAATCCCCTAGAAACGATTTGTTGACGGCTCCCTGGCACAGCGAGAACAAAATGTCAGTGCTGAACTCGAACTCCTCGGCGCACCGGATCCACTCTTCGGTCAGCGTTGTGTTGAAGTAAGGCGGATCGTCGGAATTGATAGACACAGATAGCCCTTCGTCCATCATGATCGGAAGCGGGTGGGCGGCAAGCGACGGATACAGCCCTAGGCTGACATTGCTGGTGGGATTTACTTCCAAATGGATCTGTTTGTCTCGGAGTTCTTGTACCAACTGAGGTTCCTCGATGCATCGGACGCCGTGTCCAATCCGGTCGGCATATGCATCGTCAAGGGCCTCACGTATGGCAGGTGCGCCGCCGGTTTCTCCCGCGTGAGCCGAGCACATTAATCCCGCGTCCTTCGCTGCTTTGAATGAATGCTTGTGAATTGCGATTGGATCCTTGCCCTCAAATCCCGAAAGTCCGATTGCGACCACGCCTTTGCCTAATCCATCAATGCACCACTGGGCGATGGTTTCACCTTCGGAGACCGGGAAGCCACGGACGATGTCCAGGATGAGGTTAGTTTTGCTTTCTGGGACTTTCGCGAAGCCACGGTTTAGAGCGTCAAGCTGTTCGTTCCAAGGTATCCCTGAATACCGAAAGATCGTCATCGCCGTGTAGTTGGCTTCGGTATAGAGGATGTTTTGCGCGGCCTGCCCACGGGCAAATTCCTCCGCGATCAATTCGAGGTCCTCTGGCTGGCAAATACACTTTGAAGCGGCAACATAAATCTCGACGAAGTGATTGAAATCGCGAAACTGGAACCACTCGCGAAGCCCAGCGACGTCCGTCGCGGGCAGCGAAATCTTGTTTCGTTCAGCGAGTTTGAGAAGAGTTTCTGGCTGAATCGAGCCTTCGAGGTGGACGTGAAGTTCGACTTTCGGCAGGTCAGTGATGATTTCGCGGAGCGAAAACTCTACTTCGGATTGCATGCGAAGAGTTTACTTTCAATCAGAACTTATCGAACCGATCGGACAACTGCTTGGCTTGTTCCAGGCTCGCTTCGACATCCTTCACGTATTTGGTCGGTTCGCCAAGCGCTCGCCATCTCTTCAATTCATCTTCATCAATAGATGGGCGGTGATTAACCGTTACATAATGCGAGGCGATTCCAATGCCCCATGCCGCGAGTACAATTCCGGGCCAATAGAAGTTTCGACTGGTCAAATACCAAATGACGTGAAGCATAAGGTTTGTGCTGAGGAACGTCACAAGGTGAGACTTGAACCCCGCCATCTTTGCCTTCATAAACGCGTCGATTTTTAGCTCAGCTTGTCGATGTTGCTCATCACGAAGAGCCTCCGAACGATAGAGTTCTTCAGCTTTCGCCAGGGATTCGGGACTAATTCCGAGTTCATCCGCCGATCGATTGAGCCGATCCCGCAACTCGTCGGCTGACCCTGGTTCCTGACGCAGGGCGATACGCAAGATGGCATCGACATCTTCCCCTGACTTTAATGTCTCGCGTTCCACCTCTTAATCATACGATATACACATATTT
>JAYVXG010000436.1:0-5180 GCA_043785475.1 Armatimonadota bacterium | reverse complement strand
GCTGGGCCTCAATTATCCGAACGCATCGGATCGTCAACTATCGACCGCAACAAACCTCGGTGGCGACATTTTCATCCACGGAAACCAAGTGAGCATCGGATGCATGGCGATGGGAGACCGGGCAATCGAAGAGATCTACACCATGGCGCGCCAAGCAAAAAATAGGGTCGCCGTCTTGATTCTGCCCAGCAAAACTATGCCGGCCGAAGACTCAAATCGTGGTCACCACTCTCTCTGGGCTCAAATTTACGCCATTAACTCCGCGTTCACCAAGTCAAACATCCTTCCCAAAGTATCCATCGACTCGAAAGGCAACTACAAGGTTCAATAGCTTGACGAGAGAACCGGGTCAGGCGACCTTGTTTCTTCTTAACAATCGAGCCTAACCCCGCGGCGTAACCGTTCTTCGCTCGATCCGCCTTTCTCTCCCTCGCTGGTCGAGGGAGTCGGTAAGCAAGGCCGTAGTGCGAACCGGTGGGAGTGGATTTAGAGATCGGAACATGATTAAATATCCCTGTGGATCATGACGAGAACATTATGCGAGGGCGCGAGCTTCGGTCAAGCATGTCGCCACCGGAAGTTATTCTTTGGAAGCTCATCCGCCGAGATCAGCTTGGATATCGAGTCAGACGCCAACATCCATTCGAAGGATTCTTTCTGGATTTCTACATTCGTGCACTAATGGTCGCCATCGAAGTTGACGGAAGAATCCATGAAGGGCAATTTGAATATGATGAGCGTCGGGACAATATCCTAAAAAGTAAGGGCTTGACTATTATTCGAATCCACGCCCGATCAATATTTGAGAATCCGCAAGAGGCCGTTGAAGCGCTTAAAATCAAATTGGACGAAATTGCGAAGAATCGCTGAATCCACTCCCCCGTCTCGCTGCAAAGCCCTAGCGAGCCACCCCCCTCGACCAGCGAGGGGGATAATAAGCCTATCGCGGAGTTACCGTTCTTCGCTCGATCCGCTTCTCGTACAAACGACCCTGGATAATCCGGTTCACATAGATCGCCGGAGTGTGAACCTGGTCAGGGTCAAGCTCTCCCACTTCAACCAGCTCTTCGACTTCGGCAACACACACCTTGCCCGCGGTCGCCATCATTGGGTTAAAATTCCGCGCGGTCTTGCGGAAAATTAGGTTCCCCGACGTGTCACCTTTCCAGGCTTTTACGATGCTGAGGTCGGCTTTGAGCCCACTCTCCATAACGTACATTTCGCCGTCGAACTCTCGGGTCTCTTTGCCCTCGGATACTAGAGTTCCGTAACCGGTCTTCGTGAAAAACGCCGGAATCCCCGCGCCACCGGCCCGAATTCGTTCCGCCAATGTCCCTTGCGGATTAAACTCAAGTTGAAGTTCCCCGCTAAGATACTGCCGTTCGAACTCAGCATTTTCGCCCACATAACTCGAGACCATCTTCTTGATCTGTTTGGTCCGGAGCAAAATTCCGAGCCCAAAATCATCGATCCCGCAGTTGTTACTGATCACAGTAATGTTCTGAACTCCGGAGTCGCGAAGGGCCACGATCAGGTGCTCCGAGATGCCGCATAGGCCAAATCCGCCCGACATTACCGTCATCCCGTCGAAAACGAGACCCTCCAACGCCGATACTGCGTTAGGAAAAACTTTGTTCATAGTGTCAACGATTCTACTATCTGAACCGTCCCTAAATTTGAAGTGGTCTCAAAAGAAAAGAGGGAGCCCGGTAAGACTCCCAATATACAACAAGAATAAGGCCAACTAATCGGAGGCCACTTCTTAAGACGAGACAAATCCGAGATTGTTCGCCATTAGGACTTTTGGTCATTCGGACGTGCAAACAATTGCCTCAGCTAGCATCTGTGGAAGCTTGTTGGTGATCTCGCTATTTGTAGCCACTCGGTCGACTTTGATCTGCTTTCCCAAGTTGATCAATTCCTTCTCTTTGTGTCCCGCGTGGGCGATAGTATATATTCCCCTTTCTGTAAGCCCGATGACCAACGATTCGACGTTTGGATCTCCTAAGTTGACGATTGCGGCGTCGGCGGTACCCTCCGGAATCGCGCTGGTTACGACTGCCTCATGCCCAGACCCTCGCACCGTATTCACAAACCGCGACGACCATATCAAATTCGACTCAAAAATCCAAACTGTCATAAAGTCAGATTATCAGGAAAAGGGCTCGCTTCGCTCAGTACAAAGTGCGTCGCTAGGGCTTAAGGCGAAGGGGAAATTCAGAATCAGAACCTAATTCTTCTCGTATTACTTGGAAGGCTACATTAACATCTTGAACTCGTCCTTCGTGAATTTCTATTTCGCCTTCACGAATGGCTGCGATAAACAGAGAAAGCCCTGATTGCTCACTAGTGGCTGTCTCGGGGTCGACTAAGCTCACAAAAACTCCTTTCAATGTGATTTTACGGACATTCAAGCGGGAGATGTCTGACTTGACGAACTATTTTCGGCCTTTGCCTTGGCACTCTGCGCTCTGCACTTCGCACGGAACGCAGCGACGCCCTCACCCTCGCCCTCGCCGTCAAAAAAAGGTACTGTCAAGGGGTGCTAACTCCCTTGCGATGGGTCGATAATCACCTTGAAATGCTCGACCAGCGAGTGCTACCTAACCGCGTCGAGTGGTTGGAGTTTCACTCGGCGGACGCCGTAGCCCAAGCCATAAAAGACATGGTCGTACGGGGAGCTCCCGCCATTGGAATTGCAGCCGCTTATGGCATGGCTCTTGCCGCATTCCACGATGCCGATATGTTGGCAGCGGACCTCGCCTTGCGTCAGTCTCGGCCGACCGCCGTCAACCTATTCTGGGCATTAGATCGCATCAAAGACCTCCTGGTGAGCTCATACGAAGTTATCCTTGCTGACGCCAAAAATATTGAACGAGAGGATCTGGATATGAACCTGGAGATCGGTCGTCGGGGATCAAAACTGATCCAGCCAAACTGGAACATCATGACCATTTGCAACACCGGTGCTCTGGCTACTGCAGGACACGGTACCGCCCTCGGCGTCATCCGAAGTGCCCACGAACAAGGCAAAACTATCCACGTCTGGTCCTGCGAGACCCGCCCCCGCCAACAGGGACTTCGCCTCACCGCATTCGAACTCCTTCACGACAAAATCCCATTCCACTCCATCGGCGACAGCACGGCCGCCTCCCTTATGGCCCAAGGAAAAGTTGATTGCGTCATCGCCGGAGCTGACCGAATCGCCGCAAACGGCGACACCGCCAACAAAATCGGCACCTATATGCTCGCCGTCATCGCGCGACACCACGAAATCCCTTTTTATATCGCCGCCCCAACCTCGACCCTCGACCCGACCCTCGAGAACGGTAAAGACATCCCCATCGAAGAGCGAAGTTCCGAAGAAATTACCCATATTGAAGGCATCCAAATCGCCCCCGACCACTGTCCAACCTACAATCCTGGCTTCGACGTCACCCCCGGCTACCTCATAACGGCTATCATTACCGAAGACGGTTGCTACGAGCATCCGTACCATTTCACCTAAGGTCTCAACCTTCCGCCGCTATCTGCCGTAATTAGAACCATGGACTTCCGAACGATCATTGCAAAACGCCGCGAGGGCATGGTCCATTCCAAAGAAGAGCTGACCTTTCTCGCCGAAGGCGCCGCAAAAGGCGATATTCCCGACTACCAACTTTCTGCCTGGCTCATGGCGGCCTACCTCAAGCCCCTCACCGACCAAGAAACCGTTGACCTCACCATCGCCATGGCCGATAGCGGAGATCGGCTCGACCTCACCGGCGTTCCCAAACCCTGGGTCGACAAGCATAGCACCGGAGGCGTTGGCGACAAAACCACTCTTGTCTTGGGACCTTTGCTCGCAGCATGTGGACTCTCCGTCATCAAAATGAGCGGGCGAGGACTCGGAATCACTGGCGGCACCATCGACAAGCTCAAAGCCATTCCCGGCTTCTCCACCGATCTCACCCCCAAGAAAATGGTCGCCCAAGCCAAGAAAATCGGCATCGCGGTTGGCGGACAAACGTCCCATCTCGCCCCCGCCGACAAAGCCCTTTATGCACTGCGCGATGTGACCGAAACGGTCTCATCTATCCCCCTCATCGTCAGCTCAATCCTCTCCAAGAAAGTCGCCGGTGGAGCCGAAACCGTTATCCTCGATGTAAAATGCGGCTCTGGATCGTTCAATCCAACCCGTGAACAAGCCGAAAAGCTTGCCGACGCTCTCGTCGCCGTTAGCAAACTTGCCGGACTTCGCGCCTTCGCAGCAATAACCGATATGGATCAACCTTTGGGTTCCTCCGTCGGCAACGCCCTAGAGGTAAAAGAAGCTATCGACGTATTGTCAAAGCCCGAAAGCGAGCTTTCACCCAACACTAAAAGGTTCCGCGAATTGTGTCGCTATTACGGAGCACTAGCACTGCGAGTCAGCGGCATCGCAACTAACGCGGGCGAAGCCCTTACGCGAATTGAGGACACTCTGCAAAGCGGACGCGCGCTCGATAAAGCCAACCAGTGGATCAAAGCTCAAGGTGCAACGGTTGATTTTAACGACACATCTTGGCTGGCCGTTGCCCCAGTTCAACTGAACCTCAACGCCAAAGGCCCCGGATGCGTGGGCAAAGTCGACGCCCGAACCATAGGAGAGATCGCCCTCGATCTTGGCGCGGGTCGTCGCGAAAAGGACGACGAAATCGACCTCTCTGTTGGCCTTGTGATCAACGTCAAAGTCGGCGATCTTATCAGCGAGAACCATCTCCTCGCCACCATCCACGCTGCTACTTCAGAAGCAGCCGCGGCGGCCCTGGCCCGCCTCGAACACGCAATCATGATTCAAACTGCCCCCATCCCTCCTCGGCCAATCTTGATTCGGCCGGCATAGGTTCAAATCCACCATTGACATAATTACTTAATTCAACGGATCACTGACGCAACTGTGACGACGAGACATTGGTAACCAGCATCAAAACACTCTTGACAAGAGATTATTTCGTCACCGGAGAAAGCACTTTGGTTCAATGAACGATGTAAATCCAGCCGATCCAAGAGGAGGATCGGGGGATTCTCCGCCTTTAATGCAAGTAGATTTCTCTCGCTCTTGCTAAGAGTTCGCCTTCTGTCATATGACTCTGATCGATCTTTACCGCAGCTTGGATCTTTTCTGCGAGAGGCTTATGATGCTCGCTCAGCCATGCAAC
>JAYVXG010000435.1:0-5183 GCA_043785475.1 Armatimonadota bacterium | reverse complement strand
GTGTTTGATCCATGTAGTCACGGACTTAGAAAAGATGACTCAGCGAAAGGATTTGCCAAATAATTGGTCCTTCCAAAAGAAGAAAATGTTCTCGATTGCCATTTTTAGTACGGTGGCCGTTACTATCATGGTCGGAAGCCGCGAAGTCATGTATCAAGATCAGGCACGCCAGCTGCGAAGCATGAGCGAAAACTCCTTTAAAATCGACATGCTCGAACGAGACCTCAAAGATCTCAAAGCTCACCTTGCCAAACAATAAGTAACCTTCAAATCAAGGCCGTTTCTCATATACGGAGTCTTTGACAACCTTCCCGGTCAATCGCTTCCCGTCTTCACTCAAAACATAAACCGTATCCGATCCGCCTTGCGGCCCCATCGTCACTTCTCCGTTGAAATAGGACCACGTGGACGACACATCGCCGTCATCAAGGCGTCCCCCTTTCAACAGTACGATTGGGGCATCACCTTCTGAAGGCCCCTTCAGTGGGGATAGGCGATACCACTTGCCAATCACATTCGCTTCCCGATGCTTTTCATTCACCACAGTCAAGGAGACTGCCGCCAACGATGCCAATGCGACGCAGACAATGAACAATTTCCGCCCAAATCTAGGTGCATTCATTACTAATCAACTGTCTACCAACGAAGCTACCTCTTGTCGCCATACAGGACGGAGAGGTCGGTGAGCATAATCCGCCTTGATAATCGAAACTGCTATGCGAACCGGGGAGTTGCGAAGCAACCAGGGCGAATCGCACCCTGCTTCGCCAATAAGTCCAAAACTAACTTAACCTACAACGCCGACGCGACCGCCGCATTGATCGCGTCGAAATTGATCATGTCCAACGTCGAAGGTGTCACTTCCGAATACGTGATAACCCCATTCTTGTCCACCACAAACGCTGCCCTCAACGACGCCGGTCCCATGCCCGACAAACTCGCCAAAACCACGTCGTATGCCTGAGTAACGCTATGAGTAAAGTCGCTGATCAACGGAATCGAAATCCCATCCGCCTTCGCCCAACCTTCCTGGCAATAAGCCGAATCAACTGAGATTCCGTAAACAACCGCGCCAGGAATCTCTTGTGTTCCGTTGCTTAGTTGGCAAAACTCGTCGGTGCAAACGTGGGTAAACGCCCCCGGAACGAACAGAAGCACGATAATATCCTTACCAGTATGGTCGGCCAGACTTACGTCAGACATTCCGCTCGCGGTTTTTCGTCGAAGTGTGAAAAGGGGTGCTTTAGTGCCTGGTGCAAGAGCCATGCGAATATTATTCCTGAGGAATTGCGATGGTGCTAGGGACTAATGACAAAAGGTCAAACTTTCTTGCACTCGCGTTTTCTACACGCACTCAAAGTACTCATCCAATCGCTTACACTGACTCATCATCGGATCGGAATAGATTTCTAATGCTCGAACCAAAGCACTCGCAGTATCGATCGCCGTAACGCACGGAACGCCCGTCTCGATGCATGCCCGTCGGATCTTTGCCGCTTCGCTTTCGCTCGTCTCGGTGAGGCTCGCAGTGTTGATCATCATGCTCACCCCGCCATCCATGATCAGGTCGAGGAGGTTTGGTGACCCAGCTTGAATCTTATTGATGCTCTCACATGCAACGCCCTGATGACGCAAATATTCAGCCGTTCCCGGGGTAGCGACGACTTTTCGTCCGCTCGCCATCAACCTACGCCCAATATCGACAGCCTGCTCTTTGTCTTGGTCGCGAACTGTAATACAGACCGCACCTTCGCCCTTGAAATTGATTCCTGCCGCCAGAAGGGCTTTATAGAGGGCTGCTTCGTAAGTTGAGTCTACACCCATGATTTCACCTGTAGACTTCATCTCCGGGCCGAGGCTTGGCTCGACCTTTCGCAGTTTTTGAAAGGAGAAAACCGGAGCTTTTACGGCGTACACTTTGGACACGCCGACCGTGGCCAATTGGTCGGAAACATTTTGAATTGCACCCTTGTAGATCGGAGCATGCTTGACACCTTTCTCACCTTGGTAAGGCGTCCCGCTCTCAAGGTTGAGAGACCATAGTCCAGTGGTGTAGCCGAGGTTCTTTAGTTTTTCACCCATCATTGCTCGGGTGGCGAGGTCGACCATCGGGATTCCGGTGACCTTGCTCAGGAAAGGAACGGTGCGGCTGGCCCGGGGATTAACTTCAAGAATATATGAGACACCATCAACTATAACAAATTGGATATTGACCAGACCCTTTGCATTCAAAGCTTTTCCGATCGCAATTCCCATTCGGCACATATCGGTAATCTCCTCGGCACTAATCGAAACCGGAGGGTATATCGCCATCGAGTCACCGCTGTGAACCCCCGCCCGCTCGATGTGTTCCATGATCCCCGGAATCAAAACCGTTTCACCGTCACAAATAAGGTCGACCTCAGCTTCTTTACCGAGCAGATATTTGTCGACGAGGACGGGCTGACCAGGGTTCGCTGCCTCGGCTTCCATGTAGAAGCCTTTCAGGTGTTCTTCGCTGAATACGATTTCCATCGCCCGACCACCAAGAACGTAGCTTGGTCGAACCAGAACGGGATAGCCGACTTCTTCGGCGACGATTCGGGCTTCCGCTAGGGATCGGACTGCTTTTCCTTTCGGCCTTTGAAAATTAAGCTTTTCGAGGAGGGCATCGAAGAGTTCCCTGTCCTCTGCCTCGGCGATGGCTTGTGGAGTGGTGCCGAGAACTTGGATTCCCCGATCTTGGAGGCCCTGAGCGAGGTTGATTGCTGTTTGGCCACCAAACTGGCACACGACGCCGATTGGCTCTTCGTGGCTAATGACGTCCATTACGTCTTCGAGGGTCACCGGTTCAAAGTAGAGCCCGTTGGATGTATCGAAGTCGGTGGAGACGGTTTCGGGGTTGTTGTTGACCAAGATCGCTCGGTAACCCATGTCTCGCAAAGACCATACGCAATGAACACAAGAATAGTCGAATTCAATGCCTTGACCGATACGAATCGGTCCCGAGCCAAGTACGAGAACCGTTTCACTCATCAAAGCGAAAGTTTACCGGAGGACCGGACCTTAAACGACTCGAATCTCAATCTCTTTCAACCGCCCGGCTTCAACCGTCGTTTCCAATATCAAAACTCCATCCACAATCGAATGTTCTGCACCTTCGACCGCGAACTTCGTTCCCCACAATCCATCGACCGACACCCGAGCCTTGCGCTTCATCGCTTCAGTCGGGTTATCGAGGACGATCTTCGCCCACTGAAGGTTGATATCGAACTCCAGGCAATCAATCTTCGCGCCGTCTGCCTCGACCATTAAGTTGAGGTGCCGAACCACGATCCGTCGGCCTACCCCTTCCCACGGTTCGAGCCGCAGCACCGTCATTCCGTCTTTCGGATACGACTCGAAATGCACCCCAACTGGAACGAAGCCCCGATCAAGCGAGGACAACAGGTATCCCGTTGAGTAGCGAAGATAGTCCGCCAACGCAAATCCGATGTCGCCCGTGTAAGGAATGACGCCACGCTGGCTACTACCGAGGTCAGGGCAGAATCCCATGCTTGCAGCCCCATCGGCGCGTACAAGGCACCACGGAGCCAATAAACCGCCGGTAGCAAGCCGCAAGCCCGCCTCGTCCAGCCTTGTATAGTCGCGCTTGAGCCATGTGGTCATCGCCAGCGACGAAGAAACCGATGTATAGGACGGGAACACTTCGGCGAAATCTGGCAGAAACGGATGAAATTCATAGTCAACCGTTGGCCGAGGCTCGGTTCCAAATGACCACCAGTTTGGAGATGCCGATTTGTGCGAGAGGCACAGTTGCTCGACCGAACCGGTTGCGCTCATCGAGTCTTCAATCTCGGCGAGCGTTCCGACTTCATCTAGGGTCGTGAATGAGAAGTAGCGACCATTCCAGAATGGAAGGCGTGCTTTTTCAAGAAAACCGTCGCGCAAGGCTCTCCACTCGTCAAATCGGAATAGCTCGTTCGCACCGTACAGGGCTTGAGCAACGAACCCTTCGCGGTCCGCAAATTTGAGTAATCCCTTTACAAGTTCATGGGCGAGATCGATGTAGTTCTGCGGTGTCCGGGTCAGCTTTGCATGGATCGCCAAGTCGGAGCACGATATGTAGAATTTGGCTGCCAAGACATAAAGCTGGGCACGGCTGGCATCCATCGCCACGGAGTCTCGCCATGGTGGGCAGATCGCGCCGAAAGTTCCTTGACCTGGTTTATGGAACCGCTTGATCAAAAACTTCTCGACGTAATCATCGAGAAGCTTGACTTCGTCAGGATCAAAATAAACTCGATTTTTCTCGGCAAGAAAGGTGGCGTCGGCCAGGCTCCCGGTGATGCACCAAGCATTGTCAAACTCTGCGATCTGCCGTGGTTCCTCGCTAAAATCCATCGGCAAGATTCCATGCTCAAAGGGACCGTCCTTTGCAACTTGGTGCTTGCATATCCATGCGGCCCGCTTCATTGCCAAATCTTTGATTGGTTCGATGATCATCAGGTGCGCCCATGACTCTCGCCCGTCCATGTCCTTGACAATCAGTCGGTTTTGACCCGCCCTCGCTGACCGAACGGTTACGGTTCCGCCAAACTCGTCTGATTCGGAGTCGAGGTCCGCTTCTTCGTCGTCCGAACTGAATTCCGTAGGTCGCGTCCCAGACACCTCCACAATTGCCGTGGCATCCATGGGAATGACGCATCCGGGAATAGGTCGAAATGTTGGAACTCCATATTCGGCGAGGGCCATTGGAATGTCGTAACCGTGCCTCGCAAGCACTGGGGCAAAGCAAAGTTGAAAGGTTTTTTCTTCCTTTGGCTCCATGATTAACGTCGTATGCTCGTAAAACCATTCCCCCCAATCTTCCCTTTCGATGGTTGCGCGGGAGTGAATATACACAATCGGGAAACCTTGCCATCCGGGCGATGCCCGTAAAGACATCGGCGCGCTATGCGCGAATTCCCAATCCGAGTCCTTGCCGGGGAAAATGAGCAATCCAGGTGGGTCACCGCACACCTTTTTTGCGACCACATAGCTACCGGCGCCGCCAATATGCTTTTGAACGATAGTTCGTTCAGTTAAGAGGGCGTTCATGCCTTCATCCGATATCGGAAACCCTTCGAGGGACGTTTGCATACAGAGCGGAAATCCGAGTTCGCCAATTTCGATGCTTCTCCGGCTTTTGTTTTTGATCGTGA
>JAYVXG010000434.1:0-5189 GCA_043785475.1 Armatimonadota bacterium | reverse complement strand
ATGAATTCCGAGTGCTTAACTCGGCCTTCATTTTCACCATTTCTGCGTCTTGCATCCGCCGACGCTCAATATCTCGTCGCTTAGTAACTTCCCAATCGTTGGCTTCTATGCCATCAATAATCCGGAGCTTTGTCGGCTTACCCAGTGTTTGGCTGACCGTCATCTCGATTAACCGAGAGGTCATCGCCATGCGAAGGTGCCCACCGAGTTCGGAACTCTCGTGGGGGACGCCAAGGACAAAAACATCATCCTCGTACACGATTGGTACGGCGGTCTTAAGTGCAGTCCATACGCCGATTCCTGTGACGCCAGCGCGCACCGTTGGAATGACCTTTTCCCATATCTCTACAACTTCCGCCATAAGCGATTGAAGTATAGTCCTTTCATCCCCCAATATTGCCTGGGTTCAGCATCATTCCGAGGTGAATTTCACATTTCGATTCCCAGGTTAAAGCGCAATTCGAGTACGATAAATCTATGACTCCACGGTTGCTTGTTATTCTGGTCATTGTCTCAATGTTTGGCTGTGGCGGAAGTGGAGGAAGCTCTTCCAACGGAGGAGTCTGCTCTGCGACCCTTTACACTCCCAACTATGCCACCGCACCCGGCATGACTCTCAGAAAATGGAACCATTTACCGATCAAAGTCTTCTTTCAAACCACAACCCCAATCGGCGCCACAACAATCGAACAACATCTCCGAGACGGGTTCAACCAATGGGAGACAGCTTTGTCGCGGGACCTTTGGACAGAAATTGGAACGACTACCGGGGCCGACCTTGTTGTAACCGTTCAGGCTTCAGCGCCACAAACGACACTAGCGACAACTACCGTCTTTTTCAGCAGCGGATCGTCCATAATCTCCTCTGCAACCATGACCGTATATACTTGGCCGTCATTGCCAGAGGCTGACTATGCTCCGACGGGCGGTCACGAAATGGGGCACGCTCTCGGAATAGGTGGACACTCGAATAGCAATCTCGATCTCATGTACTTCACCGGCAACCTTTCTGGACTGCTTACTATTCCAGACCTCAACACGTTGAGAACTTGCTACTGCGATTTCGCATCCAATCCGCTCACAGATCCAAATCCAAACCGAACGCGAGGACCACAGGATTCGGAAACCTATGTTTTCCCCGCGAAACAATAGATTCGTTTATTGAATGAGATTCATTGCCCAAGCCTTTACAAGGGCAAGGTCATTAATTGCTTGCTCCGCCTCAGCCCTTGAAAAATTATTGAAGCCCGGGTATCGGGAAGTCGATACCATGGGTGTCAATCGACTTACTGCTTCATCGAGAATTTGTTCGTAAACATAACTCGGATGAATTTCCATCAGTTCATTCTAGTCATGAATCCTTGGCGGAACCAAAGAGGCTTCAACAATTGCCGACTTGATGTACTTTTCCGCAGCTTGTTGGGCATGATAGCAAGCTATATTCCATAATTTTAGAGGCATCACAGCACTTATCGTGATTTCGTCCTCCCTAACTTTCTCTAGCCAGAAAGTTGTTTCATGCTTGGGCATTGAAAATTTTGCCCTCCTTTTCAGCAAAGAAAACAGTTGAACCAGGAATGGCACCTTCGAACGCTGCTTCAGCAGGCGTGTAAACAAATAGATCTAAAGGAAAATGTTTTCGTCCGAGAGCGATTCTTGCCTCACCCTGTCTTCTACCAAACGGAATCTCCGAATTTGCGATCACGAGCACATCATAGTCACTGTCTGGCCCTGCTGTTCCTCGTCCTCTTGAACCAAACAATATCATCCGCTCAACTACGAAAGTTTTGCTAAGCTGAGTGTGAATGAATTGAAGAACTTCCTGTTCGCTCATCGAGAATGCCTCTTACTTCTATGATACTAGAACGATTGGCCAACGTGAGTCTGTTGCATTCCCAAGTACGGTCTGAAGGCGCCAAGCCACTGACCCTGAACCTCAGCATCGCCCATCATCCCCTCTCCGCAGTTGAGAAACACTGCGTGATGACACTGATATTCAACCGATCCCTCTACCGGCGACAGAACCTTGACGTAAAACTTGGGGCGATCCAAAAATTCAAATTCCGACTCATCCGAAACCATTCGGTGAGTGTCCCGAGTAATTGCGTACCGAGCGAGAATTCGGCACTGCTGCAACTGTCTCCGGTCGCCCGAGTGCTGAGTCTTCTCCGAATGAATGCCGTAAATCAATCCTGAAACGTACAGAACCAAGCCGACCGCTGGGAGCCATTTGACGATGTTAAACGTGTCATCGACCTTCAGTCCACCAATCGCCCCACCGACGGCGAAAAAGTACGTCCCGATGCCGCACCCTACCATCATGATCAGCCCACCAAACATGAACCAGCCAATGATGGTATCTCGGCGTTCGAGTCGCCTCTCCTTC
The DNA here is from genome assembly GCA_043785475.1 of Armatimonadota bacterium. Taxonomy (GTDB): domain Bacteria; phylum Armatimonadota; class Fimbriimonadia; order Fimbriimonadales; family Fimbriimonadaceae; genus Fimbriimonas. The sequence continues at coordinate 2,803 of JAYVXG010000434.1, read as the reverse complement.
GAGAACGGATTCCAGTGGTGCATAGGCATGGTGTTTCGGACGCAAAACAGGATGATTAAGAAATTCTAGACCAGAACTTCTCAATCACCCCGCAATCAATCACAAAACTTACACCAAGCTTCGTGCAGCGCCCGGAGTGCCGGGCATAATCAGGTCGGCAACTCCGTAGCTGCGTCGCAGGTCGTGCATGACGACTTTTGCTCGATGCCCAATTGATTCGTATCCGTTGATGACTTCAACAAAGAAGCCCTCATCGGTCCAACCAACTGCTCGATTCGAGCCTTCAAAAGCCGACCGGCGCACGTTCACTTCCATCACCTGCGACCGTCTATAGATCATCAGTTCTTTGTCAAATTCCTCAAGCGTGCCCGCCGTAATCTCGTACTCTTCGTACTCAAGATCAAAATTGGCTCGGATGTAGATTCCACGTCGAATTTCGTGCTCAAGCTCCTCGACATTCTCGCCATCAAGGCCAATCAGCGCCTCAATAACTGCGGGGTGAGCTTCCACCAAGAAAGCATTGCCGGGCTCGGCCATTCGTCGCTGCATGTCTCGCTCGATCCACAAGGAAACCGTTTCCTTGCTTGGAATTCGTCCGACACCCATACACATGGGGCAGCTTTCGGTGATCTCTTGGGTCACCGATTCGCCGGTTCGCTTTCGCGTAAGCTCAACGAGTCCGAGGGAGGAGATCTTCCCTACTCGCGTTCGAGCCCGGTCGTACTCGAGACCAGTCGCAAAATGATCCATGATCTGCTTCTTGTCGCCCAGGTCTTCCATGTCGATAAAGTCGCAAACGATGATTCCGCCCATGTCCCTCAGGCGAAGCTGACGAAGAATTTCGTCGGCGGCCTCAAGGTTGGTCTTCATGATCGTGTCGCTTAAATTAGTTGAGCCCACATGCTTTCCGGTATTGACATCAATGGCGGTCAGCGCTTCCATTTCGTCAATAACCAGGTAGCCGCCCGACTTGAGCGGGACGTGGTGCTGCATGATGCGCTCAAGCTCTTTTTCGACCCCGTAGTAGTCGTAGATTGGCTCGTCACGATCATAGAGCATGATCTTCTCGGTCATCGCCGGAGCGACGGCCTTGGCGATCATGTGTACCTTCTCGTACTCATCCGGATCATCGATAATCATCCGATGAATCGCGTCGCCAAAGACCTCCCGGACGGTTCTGAACAAAAGTGTTTGGTCGCGATGGACGCAAGCCGGGGCTCGCAGTCGCTTGGCCTGCTTGGTGACTTCTTCCCAAACTCTTACAAGATAAAGGATGTCGGACCGAAGTTCGGTCTCGGTACGGCCGTCGCACTCGGTTCGGCAGATAAGGCCAAAGCCAGGAGGACAAATGATGTCGCCAATCTTCTTAAGTCGGTCGCGTTCGCGCCGGTCGTCGATCTTTCGGCTGACCGCAACTCCGCCCGATTCGGGCAGAAGCACGACGTAGCGACCAGGAAGCGAGATTCGAGTCGAGACTCGTGCGCCCTTGGTTCCGCGAGGACCCTTGGTGACCTGAACCATGACTTGCTGTCCTGGTTTCAGGAGGTCCTTAATCTTACGTCGACGAAGCTCGGATCTTCGAACCGAAGCAGGAGAGTTGTCGTTGCCTTCTTCAGGCAGAATGTCAGCGATGCTGAGGTAGGTGTTTCGCTCGAGTCCAATGTCGACAAACGCGGCTTCCATTCCGGGAAGAACGTTTTGGACAATGCCCTTGAAAATAGAGCCGACCACGCGTTCTTCGCGTTCGACGCGAAATTCCATCAGCTTGCCATCTTCGAGGAGGGCGATACGGGTCTCTCGGTTAGAGACGTTTACGATAAGCTCGCTGTTGCGAGGCGCACTCGGTGCGCTAGGTTTTAAATCGATTTTACGGCGCCGCGGGGTGCGTCCGGTCTGTGTTCTTGCGGCCATTGGAAAATGTTTCCGAACCTGGAGTCTACCCTGCGAGAGCCTTTAGCTGTTAGCGAGTTTGGGTTCTAGGTAGTTAGTACATTACAATAGGAACTGGATGATAACGGACAAAGAAATCCTCAATGAACGGCGACGGTTCATGAACGAAAAGAGGAAAAATGCGGAGTGGAATGAGGAGAGAAGAAAGGAAAATCCTGATTCCTATTGCGTGCCCGGCATGAGCGAGGCAATGCTACGGCAGAAGTCTCTGATCGCAGCCCTCATAGCAAAGAGTTCACGGACCACTTATCCGGGTCGTTTGCTTGACGTAATTCTGTCCAATCCTCCAAAAGATATATTTTGGGGTCTAAGCATCGAATATTGGGGCTACACCCGAGGGCTTACTGCATTTATCAAAATCATCGAAACCGAGAATGCCCGATTGTGGGTCAGCGCCAAGCCTGATGAAGTAGAGTCACTCTTATACTATGGTCTTGATGACACCGTCATCGAGGCACTATGCTTTACGATTGGAGCCATGAATACGAGGGAGTCACATGCGACCCTTCTCAGGTTTATGGACGAATCCTATCATCCCCGCGTTCGAGGAGTCGCCGTTGAAGGAATGTGCCAGGAACGAACCATGTTTGACAAACGACTCGTTTTAGATATTCTCCACGGCGACCTTCCCATCGTTATGAGATGGGAAGCGATCTATAGTGCCGAATGTAACCTTTCTAAGTTCACGACAAAAGAATATGTGCTCGCCATTGCACCGTACCTATATCACGACGATCACAACGTAAGACTGCTGGCCACTGGTGCGCTTTCACGAAAGTGGGCAGGTAGGAACATCCTTCGCGCCTATCGTGAACAACTCCATACCGGTCAGATCAAAACGTCATGGCAAAAC
>JAYVXG010000433.1:0-5196 GCA_043785475.1 Armatimonadota bacterium | reverse complement strand
TGTACAAATTGGCGACCTCGGAGGGACTCGAACCCCCGACGCCCTCCTTAGGACGGAGGCGCTCTATCCTCTGAGCTACGAGGCCGCGTGAGTCCAGTTTACTTGAACGGATCAAAAGGGAAATAGGCATATTGGATTCTATTCAAATCGCCCTAATTGGCACGTTTCCTGTATTCATCATCCAAAAGGCAGCAATGTTTGCCTATAGCGAGATATCCAGATGAAACTAAACCAATTAAGACTGTTGCTCCCAATCGCAGCCCTGACACTTTTAAGTGCAACATCGTTCGCCCAATCACGTAGCTCGTTCACAGTTCCTGACGCGCTGAGCGGCATCACCATCACCCAGCTAAACGCAACCGACTACAATGTCGCTTTGGCAGTAGGCTCGACGGTCACGATCGGTGGCTCGACGAATGCAATTACCGACGTTTTTGGCTTTTGGGCCCTCGATGATAACGACGACTTATCTGCAACTGGCTCAACTCAAGGCGCATACAGCTTCAACGCCAATTACTCAGGCGCCGGCGGAATTGTTGGATTCAAAACTAACCCCAATACGGGAATCACTCAGGGAACCAATCAAACGTTCCACTTCGATTCTATAGCGGGAACTGTTGAAGGGTACGGTGTCCACCTGAGAATTACCAACGGTCTTACTTACTACATGGGGCCATTGACAGGAACACAGGGCCAGGGCGCCGTTCCAGAGCCTGCATCATACGCAGTACTCGGTCTTGGCGGTCTATTGATGATTCGACGAAAGCGCACAAAGTAGTACGCTGAACGCAACTTGGGAAGGACAACTGTGGTTCTTCCCGAGGGCCAACTAACTTACTTGACGACCGTGTGAACCATCTCGGCCAAAAGTGCGAGAGCTAATACAAACGCAGAAGGAGCCAGGATGAGCACGGGAAAATAAGGCATCCAAGGATGGTTGTCATCAACATAAAACATGTCGCCGGGTTTATAAACCCCCAGAGGATCGTTGTTTCGCCAAAACTTATGGGTAACAACCATCGCACCCTCAACTGCTTCCCGCGAAAGTCGTTTTCGTCCGAACGTTTTTATTAGAAATTCATTGGTTGCAATCAGGGATTTAAGCGAGTTATCTTCTGGCCTCAAGTCGGACAAAGAGCGCGCCACCAGCATCGGCTTCAACCGGAAATTGTGGGCAAAGTTTTCGACCGAGATGCCCCGAGGTTCCTGCATTGTGGAGAGCATCAAACGCTCGTGGATAATCCCCGCTTCCGATGGGCTCATTTCGGTCGCCCCAATTAGGTCATCCGCAGAATTCATCATATTATTAACTATAAACGAAATCTGGCCAAGACACTACGGCAATTTTGGAACGACGAAGCGACAAGCCTCTAAATAGAAAGGCCCAATTTTCTAGCCTGGGGGACGTACCTTGTCGATCCGTTTCCGTCACCTTCGCCACCCAATCATTACTTTTGCCAAACTTTGTCGTACTTTCGTCCGGTTTACTCAAAGGATATGTTTCTTGCTCTGTCTCTTGGCATGTCGATTTCTCACGGGTCCACTTACAACTATTGCGATAGCCACACATTCCTACCGCCGATGAGCCAAGAAGCAACCCAAATGTCGATGCCGATGAAGGACTGGCCAAAATCCAAGGTCGTCGATCTTGTCCCCGAAGAAACGCACCTCACTCACGTCACCCAACTCACCTTTGGCGGTCAAAATGCTGAGGCATATTGGAGCAAGGACGGCAAGCGTATCGTCTATCAGACCTTGCAGCCGACCTATCCGGATGAGCAAATCTTTACGATGGATATCGACGGCGGCAACAAGAAAATGCAATCCACCGGCCTTGGACGATGTACATGCAGTTACTTTACTCCCGATGGAAAGTACGTGTATTTTAGTTCAACTCACGAGCAAAACGCCGGAGCGCAAAAGAAACTCGACCGTAGCAAAGGATACGTCTGGATGGTTAACCCCGACTTTATCATGTACCGCCGCAATTTGAAGTCGAACAAATTGGAATCCGTTTTCAGCACCAAAGGCTACGTCGCCGAAACGACGATCGACCCCAACGGCAGGTACCTCACGTTTACGAGCGACAAAGACGGCGACCTCGAAATCTATCGCGCAGATCTCCAAGGCAAGAACGTGAAGCGACTCACGAACCACCCAGGCTATGACGGGGGCCCATTTGTCAGTTGGGACGGAAAGAAAATCGCATACCGACGCGATCTAATCTCGACTCCAGACGAACTCAAAGACTACAAAGAACTCCTGAGCGAACACATGGTTCGTCCATCAAAACTCGAAATTTGGCTTATGGACGCCGACGGGTCGAACAATAAGCAGATCACCCAATTGAAGAAGGCTTCCTTTGCCCCGTTCCTTCACCCCGATGGAAAGCGAATTATTTTCTGTTCGAACTGGGAAGACCCGAAAGGACGGGAGTTTGACCTTTACATGATCCGAACTGATGGTTCGCATTTAGAGCGAATCACCTACACTGGCGGTTTCGATGGATTCCCAATGTTCACCAAGGACGGAAAGAAATTGTTGTTCTCATCAAACCGGTACCACGGCGCGCCCAACGAGACGAACATTTTCGTCGCTGACTGGAAAGACTGATCACTCTCGCGGAAACCGCTTACTTCTTAGGAGGAATTTCCTGTTCCATCTCTTTGACTTTTTGCAGGATTCGTTGCTTGAGCGAAGGGTCCAGAATTTGCCAGCCGCTCTTTGCAAGCGCGTTAATTGGGGGGTCTTCAACGCTGGTTCGCATTACTTTGTCACCAAGGCATAACGAGAGGTCAATGTGGCGAACTGACCCTAGCTTGAACGGTATCAGTTCGAGCGGAAATTTCTTTTCCATGCACACTTTAACCACTCCTGCCAAATCATCGAGGGACGCTCTGTAGTTCCCAATCTCTGGATCCTTTATTTCAAAAGTCGGTTCAATTGAATGCCGAATCTTGAAATACATGCCTTGAATCCGGTTTGGAATGCAGTATTGAGGGCAAAGGTCTCTCTTGTTTTCGGGAATAAATTGTGTGAACGAACCTTCCATGTATTTCGTCAGTAGGTATCCGCGCGCCCAACTTGGCAGGTCAGCTTGGTCAATGGTGCCTGTTCTCGGATTCGGCTTGATTCCGGCACGAGCGGTAGCCCCATATATTTCCAAGAGGATGCTCGAATCTCCTCCCATGCCCGGACCCATATTTGAACCTATTAGGTAGTGGTCGTTAGGAATGCCTTCGCAATAAGTATCAGCAAACTTGGTGATGTCCGCGATGATCCCACGCTCTTCGATTGTCAGTACTTCATCGGGCTTGTTCTTCAGTCGAGCAACCTGTTGAACCAAATACCGGTCAATTCTATGAGTTCGATTCCAAAGCGGATTTGCTGGATGACCGAGGATCCAGCCGTCGTGATCGTCCCGCATCATGTTGATGACCGTCTGGGTCTGTTGAACAGCAGGTACAGAGTATTTTGGATCACTCAAAATGCCATCACACAAATTGGCTAACATCGGTTGCTTGACCGACTTCGAAAAATCGATCCAGCATCTTCCCTGCAATATGCCCAATGGGTCCTGGTTTGGTGCATCCAGGAAGACTGCTCGAATGTGATTTAGAATTTCCTTGTATTGTGACTGTCTCCATACGGCTTCCTCTCCTGCGACATCTCTTGCAATTCCAAGGCGTGCGGCTTCGAAGAAAGCAGTCAAGTAGTCCGACAGAGGGAAGGATTCACCGATTGTCCTAGTTCTCGGGTTCAGCAGCCAGGTATCCGGTAGGGCGACAAACTTCCAATACTGATCGTAAACCGCGATTTCCGGTGTAAATGGAAATTGACTCGACACCGAGATGAGAACCCGTTTTCCATGCGAGTCAGGCACGGCTTGGTCGCCCACTAAGCCGGACAAAGCAATTTCTCGATCCATCATTGCCAGGCAACTATCGCAATCAATTGGCAATTCCTGACCGATTGGAGCTCCATTCACCGAATAGAACCGATAGTCATCCTCCAGTGAGTCGAGCGGAAACATTTCCGGTTTCAATTGGGACAAAAGGCCGGCAGCGAATCGATTCTCTGCGGAACGCGACAGAATTGCGCGACGTTCAGCGGAAGTCATCCGATGTTCCCCCGTTGACTTCGTCATTTCAGTGATTTGCCGATTATAAAGCTCCGCTTCCTTTATGGTCCATTCCTTAATCGGACGGTTTGCTTTGGACTTGTCGATTAACTGTTGGATGAAGGTCCGCCGCATTTCGTGGTGCCACGAAACCTCTTCTTTCTTTTGCTCGCCAGTCTGTACGAGCCACCAACCGTCTTCTTTTTGCTCCCATATCCCATGAATGACCCTACCGAGCTGAGCTTTGAGCACGTCAATTGATTGATCCTTAAACGATGCGGCCAGAACCTCGTTGTTCAAATAAGTTGGACAATGAAAACCCTGACCGGTCTGTTTCGAAATTTCCTTTAGAAAAAGTTCGAGCCGAATCCCCGGATTCTCAAAACTAATCGTCCCGCTCGCTAATCCAATCAAAAGTGAGACGATCATGAACTTATTTTAACCCGATTCCGAGAGAAAGGCCGACAGGAAACTATAGGAATAAGCCGCCGTCAACCGTCAGACATTGACCCGTCATATACGCGGCTTCCTTTGACGCGAGGAACAAAACCGCAGGCGAAATGTCTTCTGGCAAACCTAACCGCCCAGCCGGTGCCTGCTTGATCACATAATCCCGAAATTCTTGGGGCAGAGCTTCAGTCATATCGCTATCGATGAACCCCGGCGCAACTGCATTGCACGTAATCCCGCGCGAGCCAAGCTCCTTCGCGACCGACATCGTTATCCCCAACAATCCTGCCTTCGACGCCGAATAGTTCACTTGTCCAGCCGCGCCGTGCAGACCGACCACGCTTGTTATGTTCACAATGCGACCATAACGGGCTTTCATCATTGGTCTGGCAACCGCTCGAATGCAATTAAAGGCTCCTTTGAGATTAACGTCAATGACCCGATCCCAGTCCTCATCTTTCATGCGAAGCATGAGCGTGTCTTTCGTGATTCCCGCATTGTTCACGAGCACGCTTGGCGTTCCCATATCGGCGATAACGGCATCAAACAACGCTTCAACCGACGCAGAAGAACTCACGTCGCAGGCGTATCCTTTGGCTCCACCACCAATTTCGTTTGCGGTTGCC
>JAYVXG010000432.1:0-5204 GCA_043785475.1 Armatimonadota bacterium | reverse complement strand
GGAAGCGATGACCGCATCGAGCTCGGCTGGCCACATCGAAGCCTTTTCTGGCGATCCATCTTCCGAAGTTGGAAGGTCCACAAACAATCCGAGGACTTTCGAAACAATCTCACTCATTCCTTAATTGTAGACAACTGGCTCATCTGCGATAATAGTTCTCGTATGGAAACGCAAGGAACTAAGGATAATCCGTGGGAGCCAACGACTCCGCCCGATACTTCCGCCTACCAAATGTATCGCGGTGAGAAAGACGGTAAAGAGGTCATCTTTTGCGTGGTGGGTTCGACGACGTTGTTGTACGACGCAAAGTGCCTCGATGACCTCCACGCAATGCTAAAGGCGCACGGCGATTGGATGGACCTCGGTGGAGCCGACGAGCAAAAAGAAGCAAAACCGGGAACGGTCGAAGCTTGGGGCAGATCGGAGTCAAACCCGATTGGCGGGTGGTACGGCATTAAGAAAGGATTGCGAGGGCGATTTGGAGTTTATGGGCCACCACTGATGGAGGCACTTGGGCTCGCGGAAATAACTCACGAACCCAACAACAACAAAATGAGGGCTATTTAGCCCATTCGCATTTCTCGATCACCGTAAATAGTCTGGATGTATTCAAGTTGCGACGCGTGCGATCGAAGGTGATCGGCAAGGAACGTTATCGCGACCGACATGGGGAAATCACCCATTGGCGAATGGAATGTTCCCGATATTTGTTCGTCGGACAAGCCATCGAGCCAAGCAATGTATCCGTTCGAATTTACTTCAAGAAGGTCCAGAGCTTGTTGGCGAGTGGTAATTCCTTTCTCTTCAGCCAAACAGAATGCGTCCAGCTCGGCCATATCCTTGAACGGAAACGGCTGTCCAGAGATCCAGCCTTGCATTCCCGAGATGGACATCGCGCAATGCGAGACCTGGTCGAGCGGGCTTCGGGCAGTGCTTGAAGGAGACCATCGAAATTTGTCGTCGGGCGTGCTTGCGAGGCCAGCTTCCAATCGGGTCTTGGCTCGGAGAAATTCTGCCTTCGCTGCTTCAACAACTTCTTTGTTTGAATGTTCCATGGTTGCAAAATTGTACCAACTTCCATCCAAAGCCCGACGCGGAGGGTAATGCAAACATGTCGTTTAACACATTTATGAAACTCGAAACTTCAAGCTCGCAGCGCCAAACATGATGGCATCTCCATCCTGCAACAAGACTTGCCCAACAATTGGCACGCCATTGACACTAGTCCCGTTTGCGCTTCCATTGTCGGTCAACGTTGCTCCGCTGGCTTCAACGACAATCTGAGCGTGAGAACGCGAAACTGTTGAATTCGAAGGAAAGCAAACCGCATTTCCAACTTCCCTACCTACGGTGTTCACTCCCATCTGAAGTGGAAACTCTTTACCTGCAAGGTCAACTAATGTGAATCGCTGGATATTTGGTGGTGGCATCTGCGGAACCAAAACTTGGTTCACTCCTTGAGCCATCTGATGATTTGGAATATTGGGCTGAACCTGCCCCGTTTGAGCGGGGGTAGCAGACTGAGGAAAAGACCCAGGACAAGGAGCCTGAGGCTGGAACGGCGTCTGAACAGTATTGACTGGCACCCTCATTTGATGAGTCCATTCTTGACCGGTCGGTTGCACCGCCCCTCGCGAGTAGAAAACTAACTGAGCCTCGCCCAGTTGGATCATATCTCCATGATTCAGCATCGCTTGAATAACCGGCTGACCGTTGAGGAAGCCCGGCGAATGTTGACAATCAAGAAGAAATTGACTTCCTTGTCTAAAAATGCAGGCATGGACGGGGTTGACGCCCTGAAAACCTCGGATTGGGATTTCGACTTCACTAGTTCCAATTCTGTTCGCCGTGTGGTCGAGGCTCCAATCTTTGAACTCTTTCCGCCCATAAATGAGACGAAGTGAACCAGCCCGGGACGACCGGTCAGAAATTGCCATTGTCAGCCCGAGGACAATCCCCACCGCAATCGCATCCGCGAGAAAGATGGGGACTGATGCCTCCAGCTTTGAAATCGAGCTGCCTTGAGTTGCACCAGCGAGACCCATTTTGACCGAGGCAATGATGGTTGTTGCGCACCGGGTTATGAAGGTAAATATTGCCGCTCTGATGGTCGCATGGAAGGCTCGCGTCATTCTCTGTTTCGTCGGACCAATCGCAATAGCAATCGTAACGGAGAGGGCCGCTGGCACAAAGAAGAACCAAGCGATACCACCAATGAGTTCGCCAGTCATTGATCCTGCCTCTGATCCTGCACTCTTCGCGAAGAGGATGCCGATGTAATCGGCGCCGGAGTCTGCAATGCTATTGACGACGGCTCCGAACAACATTCCGAGAACCGTGGCTTTCAGCACTTGGCGTGGAGATCGCCGTCCCCACTCCAAAAGGAAGCTGAACGAGCCGCACAAAAGCATGCCAAAAACGGAATGCTGCACAAGGCTCCAACTGGTCCCAAAAGTGAAATGGGAAACTGGATCGGTGTCCTTTAAGCTAGGACGCGTGAGGCTGTGAACAAATGGAGCGGCAAAGAGAAAAGAAAGAAATGCCGCCAAAGCTCCCGCAATCGGTAACAGGAGATACTTCAGCCGAACCATTTCAATTGTAATTCTAGGCGAATTGCGGTCCCTCGTGCAGACTTAACCCCCGCATTCTAACAAAGTATTAACTACTGCCGCATCCTCCACAGCCACCACCACCACCGCCTCCGCAGCCACTGCTTCCCCCACAACTGCTGCCGTTTCCGCTATCCCCTCCGCCTGAACTACTGCCAACGCTGATGAAACTTCCACCCCCGCACGACTGGGAACCTGCCGGGGGGGTGAGCCTTCGTACAGGCTTAGCATAGGCACTTCCGGACAATGAGGCTACGCCAAAGATGGCCATACCGAGCACAATTTCGTCTTTACTTGCGTGTCCACTATGAAAGCCGACTGTTCTTAAGTGAGACCGATATTTGCGTATCGAAGCCAGCATCTTGTCGCCTCGCCGAGTTCGGAACGGAGTTAAGAGGAGGAATAGACAGGCAACCACTGAAAGCGAGCATAAGATTTCAAGAAAAAGGACCGGGCGCTCACGGTTGATACCAACAAAGATTTTCATCAAACCGTAGGTTGGAGCCGCCATCGCTATTACGATGCTTGAAGCCACGACAATGATCCGCTGTTTGGCCGAAAGGAGGTAGCCCTGATTTGTAAGGTCTTCGTGGATTTTTTCCAGCTCGGGTTTACAGCAGGCTCGGAGCGTCGAAGTCTTAATCCCATTCATACCGCTTGAGTTCGCAAACACGGCTTGCTCGAGACGATGAGTTGGAGAGAAATCGTGACGAAGCGTTCGCAATCGAAGAGTGTTCATATTGAGTTCGAGCACTCCTTGGGTGAGCAACGATGTGATCGCTGTGTTGACCGCAAGAACCGATTTTCCATTGAGATACGCAACTGAGTATGGATCGAGGTCACTCGGGATCGAACCCCCTAACATGGAGGGCAGTTTAAGCAGATTTCGGATGAGGAGAGCGGCAGCGAACGTTATGGCGGCGAGGAAAAGATAGAACTGGAGGAATTCTGGTCCACGCATATCGAGCGCATTACCTTCGATTGCTTCAGTGCATCCAGCGAGGATAAGAAGTCCGACGGCGAGCCCGACTCCTTGAGAAGCATTTCGAACTAAGGCTTTGGGAATGTGATAGTGGCGATCCTCTGCTGGTCCCGTAGGAATAGGTTCGGCGTCGATCCAGATATCCGCGGGAGGCTCAGCACCAAAGGCCACTCGGTAGCTTGCGTGGGTGTTAGCCGTCCAGTCATCAAACTTGGCTCGTTCTTCAATTCCGCCCTTGGAAGGATGATGGTGGAAATGGGTCTGAAGAACTTTGGGACAGAACACCTGCCAATAATTATAAGAGTACGTCAAGTGAAGGTGCCACACTTGGTCGACCACCTGAGATGGTGAAACCGGATGCCCATCTGTCACTGCCAGGTAGCAAAAGCGTTTGTATTCCTCGATGGCTCGGGCGGTAAATACGGGTGTCCAGCTATTTTCCTTTGCTAGCTTCGCAGAGAACGGAAAGCTAGCATCAGGATCGTCAAGGCCGAAATCTGCTAACCGTTTCAGGAGGGCATGATTTATTTCCATGTTCTACTACGATTACTTTAACACGACAAGATCGGTTCGACGCCTTAACAAATTCTTAACCTTAAATTTCATGTACGGAACCTCCCTTCGCATCCAGCTTCGCCTCCAATCCTTCAATCATCTTCATCATGCTCGTCATGATCTTGTCCTGGTGCTTCAGATGCTCCATTAGGAGTCGAATCTCTTCCTCAGCCGTCTGATTGCACTGAAAGTCGCTCTGCGCCATCATTCGATCCTTCTCCGACTGACGATTCTGACTCATCATGACAATGGGGCCCGTATAGGCGGCCTGAAAGCTCAGCGCCAAGTTCAAAAGAATAAAAGGATATGGATCAAACGCCTTGATCGCCGCTTGATGAATGGCCAAATACACGTTCAAAATGATCCAAATAGCCAGGAGGATCGACTGGATTATGATAAACGGCCAACTTCCAATCACTGACGCGACTTTGTCAGCGATTTTCTGAGACATTCGCATCTTCGAGTCATCCACGTCGTTGACATTCTCAATCTGAGGATGGTCATGAACGTAGTTGGTCAAAGGGCCGTTTGGATATTCAAAGTCAGGCATGACTCCAGTTTGGCCGAGTCCGGCTTCAAATGGCGATCCTTCAATATCGAACAGAGTAGCCCATGGCGATAAATGGCTCAGAATCTATCGAGCTGAGACTGAATCCACCATGAATATCAAACTGGGTGTCCGAGGTCGGTCGAAATGCCCAGCCGACGTGAACCACATGGATCCCTTCCATCCGATTTGCGAAAGTTGCGGCATATTCAAAAAACATTCCCGATTGGCCGCTCAATTCGCGACCAAATGATACGGTTGTCTGCGTTACAAGCTGTCCTCCAGTATCGTCGCTTGCATAAATGAAATAGGCCATGGCGGAGACTCCCCACACCGCGGACAATGATCGCCCCCAGCACACTTTTAGTTCGGGATCAAATGTTTGAGACGAAAACGGATCAACTTTACTTGGCATATTGATTGCAGGTATCAACGCAAAATCGTCTCCGTTGGCGAAGGGACCAATTTGAAGCTTCATACCCAGATAGAGGTCTGACAATCCGGCAGAGCG
>JAYVXG010000431.1:0-5213 GCA_043785475.1 Armatimonadota bacterium | reverse complement strand
CGCTGCAAACTCGAAGAACCCAACCGGCTCATCCCGCGAAATTGCGTCCAAGATTTCGAATCCGTTGCTCAGTTTCGGTCCCTACGTCATGGTTCTTGCAAATCTGATCTGGATGATCATGGACATCATTCACCGCAGAGGCAATTTTGTCTGGCTGATCATTCATATTCCGGCGTCCTGCCTGATGGCTGTAATCGGAGGAAACTTCATTACTCTGCCCATTTACATGATTTACGGGAGAAAATGATCGCACCTTTGGCCCGAGTTAAGCGTTATCTTCTATAGACCATGACGACCACGCTTTCTTTGATGCTCCTATTGCACGCGAAGAACTCGCCAGGCATAGCGCTGAATATCCCCGCCAATCAAGCGGTGTCGGAGTGCCCATTTAAGATGACGGACCACGCTATGATCGTGAACGCCACCATAAACGGCAGGAACGTTTCGCTCATGTTTGATACCGGCTTTGGCGGCTGGACTGTCCTCGACAGCTCGCTGAATATCGGTAAGCCTGATGGCAAAATTAACCTTCAAGACTTTGTCGGCACCTTTCAAGCCGATACCGTAAAGATCAAGTCGTTCAAACTTGGCACTCAGTCCATTCCCGTGGACGAGTCCTCGACTTCGGTAATGTCGTCAACCGGTGGCTACTCTGAATCCTACGGAACCCATTGCGACGGAATCATGGGTCTCCAGGTTATTCAAAACACCATCACCGAAATCAATTTTGAGAAAGGGAAGTTCATTTTCTATCCCAAGTCCTTCGACATCTCGAAGCGGATTCCCGACAACAAGAAAACGTTCCTCACAAATCTTCTTCCCGCTGGCGTAAATGCGATGGAGATGCGAGTAAAGACCGAGGCAGGGAAGTCTATGATTCTCGCCCTTGACACTGGAAATTCCTTTTACGCAACCACCCACCGCGATGTTCTTGACCGCGTCGGCATTTGGCCGATTTCCAAAAAGCCAAGTTTTACGACCATGGCTTCCGTTGCCTCTGGCCCAGTTGAATCTTGGTACGTCCGAATGCCAAAGCTTTCCATTTTCGGCGTCCCCGTGCAGTCTTCCGTTTGGAGCATCATTGACCTCCCCGCCGGAGCTGCAGATTCTGATGGCACCATTGGGTTTGGCTTCCTGAAAAATTTTAATATCATCATTGACTACGAACGAAGGCGCGTATGGCTCGAGAACTTCACCGGCAAAGTTACCGATGATGAGCCAGCCGCAACTGGAATGAGCGTCTATTGGGACGTCGCAAAGAAGAACTATCTAGTTGTCAGAGTCCAAGAAAACAGCCCTTCCGCCAAAGCAGGAATCAAACGCGGTGACATTCTCCTATCAATCGACGGAAACGAGTGCCTGAATGTTGGCTTTGACCGGATGAAGGACAAACTAGAAGGAAAATCAGGCTCTAAAGTTAAACTCGCCATGTCACGACTCGGCGAATTGTACCGAGTCGAAATCGAGCGCGTTCCTCTGATTAATGATCCGAAAGACTGAGCGCTCGCGTCGTTAATCCTTCGCATCAAGAATACATGTTGAAGTCATGTCTCCCATGACGTTGATCGTCGTGCGGCATCGATCTAAGAACCAGTCAACTGTCAGTAAAGTCGGGATAAAAGCAATCGGCAACTTAACGGCGGTAAATACCGCAATCATCGTGACAAGGCCGGCATTAGGGATTCCCGCCGCGCCAACGCTCGCCACCATCGACATCAGAACAACGATGATCTGCTGTCCAATCGGCAAATTCATTCCCAAACCTTGAGCAACCAACAAGGCCGCCATCGCTTCGTAAAGCGCGGTTCCGTCGTGGTTAAAAGTTCCACCAACCATGATTCCCAAGTTAGCATTGTCATCGCGCACTCCAAGCTTCTCCACCGCGCAACGGTAGGTGACTGGCAAGGTTGCCGCCGAAGAGGCAGTCGAAAATGCCATTACGAACGCATCTCGGCTGCCCCGCAAAAAGTCCATGGGCCGCACATTCGACTGTAACCGAAGTCGTCCAAGATAGAAAAGCATCATCAAAGCCAGAGCAAGGACTACTGAAACCACCCAGTAACCCATGACGAGCAGAGAGCCAAGCCCCTTGTCGGCCACTGTGGCGGCAACGACGGCAAAGACCGCGAACGGAACCAGCTCGAACACCCAAGTCAAAACCGTGACCATCATCTGAAAAACTGCATTGAGCACATTGCGCAACGATGTGACGCTTCTCACCAAAAGTTCGTCGGTGCTCCCAATCAAAATCCTCATCGCAAAACCCAAAGTAACGGCGAGGAGGATAATGCCGATCATGTCGTTCTCGATGAACGGAGTGAGGAAGTTCTTGGGAACGCTGTCATACAGGTGCTGCCAGATGTTGTAGGGAGCGTTGTCGATGGGGGCCGTACTTGCGGAGAGGTGTAGTTGAGAGCCGGGCCGCATGCTATTGGCGACCAATAGCCCGACCAAGATTGCGACGACCGAGTTGCTCGCAAGCAAGAACATCAACCGACCTGCCTTCTTGCCCGAGACGTTGGCGGTAATAATGCTGCCGAGCACTGCGCTGAATATCAGGGGAG
Source organism: Armatimonadota bacterium (assembly GCA_043785475.1). GTDB lineage: Bacteria > Armatimonadota > Fimbriimonadia > Fimbriimonadales > Fimbriimonadaceae > Fimbriimonas. Next base: position 2,649 of record JAYVXG010000431.1, on the reverse strand, counting down.
TCGCAAGAAGCCGGAGGATCCTCATAACGAGATCGGATATCCACTTGAGCTTGGTCGCGTCAAAGCCCATCTGCTTACCAAAGCAACCGAGAATCGCACCCAGAATCAGGGCGATAATAATCTTCAAGTACAGCGGAATCAACTGATAGGAGCTTTGGGACTTGGCGGCCTGGATATCTACCATGTCTTGCTCTTATACCTTCTTCATCGTATTAACGCATCGGAGATTGCTGCTTTAAAAGCGGGGATAAATTTTTTAGGGGTGTAACGTTCTGTGGAGGGCATCCCCCGTCGAATTTCGCTCCGCTCCAGCTTCGGTGGACCGGTTGGCGGACAGAAACTTCGTGGGAGCTTGAATTTGGATTCAATTTTGTTTGGTGTCCGAACACGAGCGGGGAAATTTTTTTGGTGGTTAACTGGTTCGGTGCCAAACCCTGAGTTTAAGGTGAGAATAGTTTCGCAATTCGGTTGAAAGCGGTGGAAAGGGGGATCATTTCTGATTTGCATTGCTCATAGTATTCCAGACTAATGTCTACTATAACGTGTTCAGTTTCGGATCACCGAAAGACGACTCCAAAGCCCGTGGGGTGCATTTCTGGGAGTTCGAGTTTGTTTTCCTTGAGATTATCCCCCCCCCCCCATTGAGACATGCCTTCGTTGATGCGAATGTCGTCGAAGAGAATAACGCCGCCGGGGCGGACCAGCGGGCCAAACAATGCCAATTCCGCTGCGAATTGCTCCGCGGTGTGAACAGTGTCAATGAATAGCATGTCAATTGGCCCTCTTTCACGCACTCGCACATGTTGAGTTCTCATCCAGGGTGCCTCCTTGGATCAGTTCAACATTGTCGAAAGCGAGGAGTCGCTCTCTGGCGTCATGGCGGATTTCGATATCAATTGAAAGAACTTTGCCTGAGGTCCCAGTCGCGAGGTGGGAGGTACTCCCTCCTGTGCAAGTACCAAGTTCGACGAGCTTGGGCTGAAATTCATTCGCTACATCGTAGAGGAGAGTGTAATATTGGTTTGAACCGTCGAGTCCAAAACTTCGAGAGTCTGGGCACTGAGACGGATGCTCAAACTGGCTGCGAAATGCCTTTGCTCGTTCCTTTAGGTTGGGCATTGCCTTCATTTCTCTTGCTCACTGATCTTAACTAATGGACAAGTTTATGCTGGATTTACACAGGCAACTTTCAGCTACGCAGCGGTCGCTGCCGGTGCCACCCGGTCAAAACCGAAAACTACCCTTCTCACGCAGCGATTTGTCGCTTTTGAGATTGGAACCAATTTTATGCCCCTCCCGTAGATGATGATGAGCTAGAAGACTCAGCCTGTGATCGAGCAAATAATAACGTTGGTAAGGTAGGAGGAGCATTCGGAAGTCCTCCAGTACTCGATTGTGTTTCCGCCTGCAAATCTTTGAAACAAAATCATCGATTGTATTAATGAAATTACGGTATTAAAAAATGCAAATTATATTTCTTATATATTTATCGTCGACTATTCGTGGCGCGGACACTTCCGCTGAAATAGCCAGAGTACTGTCATATGATTCTCGCAAATCTCCCAAGAAGTCTTTTTTGGCTTTTATGAATTTATCCAAAAAGCAACTTGTTGATTGGCCAGTCGGTCCGCAAGATATGTTTCACGAAGAAAATGCGTCATCAAGCAACAATAATAGTCACCTGTCACCGATAAGAGTCAATACCTACTTAACGAAACTTCAAGACTATTCTTGCAAGTTAACAAAGTCAAAATTGAAACCGGAAAAATCCATGTGGACCATCAATCAAGAAGGTGTTTACCTATTTGCCTTGGCCGTATCGGAAGGCATTGACTGGTATGCAAAAGGCATAGACAAAACAGCTTCGAAAACTGATCAAAATCTGATGGCTGGGCAGGCTTCCGTGTTGCTATCGAAGCTTAAGTTTGTGGTCAAGTCCGCAGGCAAATCAAAACTTGATAGGTTTGATGCTTTTCAAAAGGCCTTTACTCCGATGCCGACTAAAGTCAAATTAAATGAGACAAATGATCGCCATTCCGAGACAGTAAAAGGAATGCATCTTCTTGCAAATAATTTAATACTAATTGCAATGGCAAAACGATAGTCAATTGTTACCATGACGACAAGTCACTGAGTTAGAGTGGAGTGACCCTTTTCCCAAGCCATTGGTTAGATGACTCTTTGCTCCTCTATTGTATTCATCTTTTGATGAAATCGTTCTTTGTACTATTGGGGAATTGAGTATCCAATTCGGCGTGCCACGTTGTGGGTGGGGTTAACCTCCAAAATTCCCATGGACCGTTGTGGCGAGCCACGTTATGGGCGACGAGCCACTGCGTTGGCAGGGCAGTTAACCGTGTTAGACTGCCTGTCATTCCAATCCTAGTCTAACAGGAATTTGAACAATTGACGAGTCGTGAGTTTTCTTTTCGATTTGTTTCGACGGATGTTGCATCATTCTCACTGGCAAGTCTCAACTGCGTAGCGGTCCCTGCCAGTGCCACCCGGTCAGACTTCCCTTGGCAAAAAATACCTGGCTCACAAGTGACTCGCCGTAGCCAGAGAGCTCCTCATGGTCCTTTGGGCTATCGCAAAAGCAGTGCTAGAAGACAGACCCGTCCACTACCCAGGAGGAACAAATCTAAGCAA
>JAYVXG010000430.1:0-1509 GCA_043785475.1 Armatimonadota bacterium | reverse complement strand
TATTTTCCGCCCGTCGTCGAAATCCCCTGGATGAATGTCTTTTGTGCGAAGAAGAATAGGATCACAATTGGGGCAATGAACATCATCGAAGCCGCCATCAGCTGCATCCAGTTCATATAATGGTTTCCAACAAACTGTTGCAATCCGTATGCAAGCGTGTACTTTCGCGAATCGCTTAGGTAGAGCAATGGACCCAGGAAGTCATTCCACGCACCCAAGAAAGCGAACAACGCACACGTGGCCAGCGCGGGTTTGCTGAGGGGAAGGATGAGGCGGACAAAGATTGTCCAGTCGCTCGCTCCGTCCACTTTTGCCGATTCGGCAAACTCGGAAGGCAAGGTCTTGAAGAACTGGGTAAGCAGAAAGATGAAGAACGGCGCGCCGAAGAACGACGGAATTATAAGCGGCAGATATGTTCCGTACCAGCCTAAGCTCCGAAACAAGGAAAAGATCGGGATCATCGTGACCTGCCCCGGCAACGCCATCGTTGCGAGCATCAATCCAAACCAGAAGTTCTTAAATTTAAATTCGGTTCGCCCAAATCCGTACGCGACTGCCGAGCTACTGCCTACACTGCCGATGACGGTGACAAAGCAGATGAAGAGGGTGTTGCGCAGGTAGACCATGAACGACATTCGTTCGAGGGCGTCCGGATAGTTGTTCCAAACGAACGGCTTGGGCCACAGGCTCGACAAGTTGAATCCGCTATTTCCTGTACCACCGGTGGTGTAAATCTGGGCGTCGTTCTTGAGCGATGTGCTGAGCATCCAAATCAGCGGCATCAATGGGGGGATGCTGAGCAAGATCAACAAGACATAGATCGCGGTCCGATGTCGCGGCCTGAGGGTTGGTTCATTACTTGTCATCGAATCCTAACTCCTTGCGCTTGCGTCGCTCGATATTCACGGTGCGTTCTAATTTGGCGAGCGCCGCGCTCGGGGACAGTTCGTTGCGGAAGGCCGCATCTTGGGTACTAGAAATTTGGTCCAAATAGTATTGGAGATAGCCAATTCTAGGTTTTGATTGGCAGTTTGGGCCACTCAGAACGTCGATGAAGGTCTTGAATTGGGGGTTCTCTTTGAGAAACGTTTGATATGCGGGAGCATTGGCAACGTCTGGTGAAAGTGGTATCCAACCTCCCGCGACGAAGCACTCCGCGGCTCGCTCTGGGTGGGTCACTCCGCTCCAGAATTTGAGGAATTCGAACGCGCCTTTCTTCTGCTTTGACGAGGTGGGAATAATCATGAAATTACCACCCATGAGTCCGGCAAGTGGTTTGCCTCCGGCAGGAGGAATGATCGGCCAAATCCGATAGTCCATGTCGGGCTTCGCGCGATGAATCTCGTCGACTCGCCATTGGCCGTCATAAGTGATTGAAACTCCACCTGGAATGAAAGGCCATGCACCGGTGCTTGATCCAGTGTTTTGAGACGACCAAAACCGCTGAGCATCTTCAAATCCGACTCTTTTCTTTTGCTCCACGAGGGCAGTTAGGCACGCTAAGTTCGC
>JAYVXG010000429.1:0-5226 GCA_043785475.1 Armatimonadota bacterium | reverse complement strand
CTTTTCGTTGAGCAGGAGCATCGTGGCAAGGGGTATGGACGGGCACTGATGAGCAGCCTCCTGCAAAGCGACAAGGAAAACGGCGTCATGCAAAGCGTGCTCTTGGCCAGCAGCGATGGTGCGCGATTGTATCCCCACATGGGGTACCAACAGATCGGCATTCTTCAAATGTTTTGTCCGATAGTTCGAAACTGAGGATAGAATAAGAATTAATGAGCTTGACCGTCGCCCTCGCCGCAGTTTTGATGCAAACCCCACCGATACACTTGCCCCTTTGGGCCAATGGTGCGCCTGGCTCCGAGGCTCGAAAGAACGAGCCCGAGCAAGCTAAAGATTGGTGGGTCAAGAATATCCACAATCCATCAATCGACGTTTTCTTACCTTCAAAAGAAAAAGCGACCGGAGCAGCGGTCGTTATTTTCCCTGGTGGTGGGCACAGTCAGTTGGTATATCCGCCCGAAGGGATCGAACCTGCACGATATCTGGCCAATCTTGGGATCGTCGCGATTGCGGTCAAATACCGACTCTTTCGAGAAAAAGCTTCGACTTACACTTTTGAAAACGCAACCGTTCCTGATTCTTACCGCGCGATGAGAATGGTTCGGGCTCATGCAAAGGAATGGGGAATTGATCCTCAGCGCGTTGGAGCCTTGGGATTTTCAGCAGGCGGCGAGAATGTTTCCGGCATCGCATTTGGACTTGGAGCGGGGGATCCCAACTCATCTGACGCGGTGGAGCGAGAGAGTGGAAAGCCCAATTTCATCATGGAGATTTATCCGGGCGGACTCGGCATCCCTGCCGAAGTGCCCAAGGATGCACCGCCGGCATTCTTCCTAATTTCAAATGATGACGATGGGCACATGACCGCAGTTCTCGACCTTGCAAATAAGTATCGAAAGGTAAAAGCCTCGATGGAAGTGCATATCTACGCGCAAGGTGGGCACGGATATAATTTGGGCCAACGGTCAAAATTGGCATCGGTGAGCACCTGGCCAAAGCGTATGGCTGATTGGCTTGCCGACAACAATTGGTTGGTTCCCAAATAGGGTTACTGAACGGCTTCGAGTTCTTCGACAATCCAACGACTGAGCGCGACGAGACTCATCGGTTGGGCCTTGGGGATTGATTTACCTGGCTGTAAGTCAAAGCTTGATTTCATGAATTGCACTTCGGCAGGCCCTCTAGGGTAGCCGGATGCTTCTCGAATCAGGCGATTGAGCGAAGCAATTTGGGCGGCCTGGTCAACGGCACCCTTATCGATGAGGATCGCGACGCCAAAGTCGATCGACATCATATTGAACCGTCGCATGCGCTCTCGGGTAGTTTGGATAATGCCGTCGATCACGAGCCGAATGCCTTTGCGTTCCCCAAGCTTAAACTGAGCAAGGCCCAGGCCCGCAGAGACAAACATCTGATAAATCTTGGCACTTGCTTCGGCAAACTGAAAGGATTGTTCTCCGTGCTTTCTTGCCGCTTCCCACCGAAATCGAAGGGCCTCCATCGTGCAAAGATTGCCGTGGTAACTGGCGAGGCGTGAGTCGCTACTTGGGTCATCGAAGCTCTTCTCTAGCTCAATTGCCTCAAGAAATAATGGCTGGGCGACATCAAAGTTTCCGAGATGATACTCAAGAACGGCTTTGCGATTGAGTACGCGGGGCAATTCTCGCTCGACCTCGTACGTTCGACACAGTTCGAGGGCACGATCGTGCAATGTACGGGACTGATCATAGTTTTTGGTTTCAAAGTGAAGGAATGCGAGGACACTTGTAGTCCGTATGTAGCGGGGATCGCTCTCCTGCAACACTTCCAAAACTCGCTGCGCCGCCCATTCTCCAACCTGGAAATCGGAGGCGTAGGTCGCCAAAAAGCACGCGTTGATCGCAACCGTAATTTGGTCGTCGGTTGTGAATTCTGAATTTTCTAAAGCAACGGTCAAAATGGATAGCAGCGTTTTGGCGTGGGACCAATTGTCGACATTGCTCGACTCCTTTGCCAGCAACGCCATTGCTTCGGGGCTATTTGCCCGTAGATTTGCCTCAACCATCCGCGCAAGCATAGCGAGCTCGTTTTTTGTTTCGAAAAGTTCTGGCGCGGGTACTTGTTCGGTTTGCCCTTGCTGAACCCGTTGGATGAGCCTTAAAACGGGCTTTGGAATCTCTGCTTTCGGCGGTAAGTCCGCGAGCATTCGTTCGAGCATTTTCGTGGCCACGTGCCCGTTTGAGGATCTCGATTGGAGGCGGATCGCCTTTTGCAAAAGGTCGTAATCGAGTGGAGATCGCGGAATTAGCAAATTCATCACCTCAAGACATTCATCAAACTTTCCGTTCGCCTCGAGCGCATCGACCACGCGCAGTCCCAGTTCATGCGCTCTTACTTCAAAGCTCTTGCGTTCTTCGATGATCCATTCGTTGTCCCACCCCGTCAACAAAGTCTTATCCAGAATCTTCCACTCTTCCAATAATTTTTCAACTGACTCCGGCAAGTGAGGTGCGAAAGCGTATTGGCGGTGCAGTACTTCCGCGAGGTCGAGGTCGCTCGATAATGCTTGGCGGTTGATGGCAAGGTTGTCGGCGTGCTTCAGCAACACGTCAACTCTTCCGAAAGATTCGCGGACCCGTTGAGCGGCCTTCCGAAGGTTTGTGCGGGCTACTTTGATATCCGCGTAGGGCCAAATTGCGTCGGCGATCTCGTCTCGGGGCACCCATCGATTTTTGTGGATTGCGAGATATGCCACGAGCTCGGCGGCCGACTTTGCCGAGAAAGAGACAGTTTCTTTCGTGATACAGGAGAACTCTCCCATCAGAGTTACGTGAATCGGTGGGCTATGAATTCCCAGATGAGGAGTCGAGTTCATGCGAAGTACATTCCGTTTATGACACAAACAGGACCAAAACCACACCTTTTGTAAATTTCAGTTCCGCTATTTTAGATTAAGACTCCGCTGGGCGGCACAACGTTATGATATTGTCTTTTGTATATGACAAAGTCAAGGCTTGAGGCTTTTAGCGACGGTGTAATTGCGATCCTGATCACGATCATGGTTTTGGAGTTAAAGCCGCCTCATGAAGCAACATTTGCGGCCATTGGGCATCAATTTCCGTCGTACCTGAGCTACCTTTTGAGTTTCGTCAATATAGGCATTTATTGGAACAATCATCATCACTTGATGCATAAGGTGAAGAAGATTTCGGGGGCGGTTATGTGGGCAAACTTACATTTGCTGTTTTGGCTTTCGCTTATCTCCGTGGCAACGGCCTGGGCGGGAGAGACTAAGTTTGCGAGCGCCCCGGTTGCGGTTTATGGCATTGTTCTCGTCGGAAGTGCGTTTGCCTATACCATTCTCCAGGAGTGCCTTGTGAAAGCAAATGGGACGGACTCAGAGTTTGCGAAAGCTCTCGGCAAGGATATTAAGGGAAAGGTCTCGCTGGCGATCTACGTTTTGGCCGTGCCTCTTGCTTGGTTGTTGCCTGTCGTCTCGTGTATTTGCTTCATTGTGGTGGCCCTAATATGGCTCGTCCCCGATCGGCGATTCGAGCGAGATTTTGATTCAGAAGCTTAACTTGCAGCATCGAAAGCAGTTTTGATCCAAGCAAATAGTTCGTCGTTAACCTCGGTTGGGTCGGAGACTTTTACTTTGTATTGGCACATGCCGCCCGGTGGTTGTTCTATGAGGCGATCCGTCCCGGGGACGCCTTTCATGTTGATTCCGACTTCGACTCGCGAGTTGGTTGCCGGTCCAATCATGGCAAACTGCTTCTTGCGTCGAAGGGCGACATAGCCTTTCTTCGGATGGACTTCGAATTCGCCGAATTCATTGATCTTTGACATCAATGCGTCATGAATAGGCCGGAGGATTGCCTTTGGACCGGAATAGATTTCGTCTAAAGGATTCTCGGTAGATGGCACCGGAGCACTTGACTTCAAAAACTGAATGGCGATCGCGTTGGCGTCACCGTGCCCAATCCCAAATTCGGACTTGGCAAAGTCCCGAATTTGGCCATGCTTTTCAAATCCGGTCTTCGTGAGCACTGCGAAAATCTCGTCGAGGCTCTTTCCAACCTTGGTTTGGATATTCGAAAGCTGCGTCTGAATCGCTTTTTCAAGGTCCATTCGCGGATTATATCCCGGCAAAACTTTGTCCCCAGCAAAACATATTCACAAAAATGGCCAAACAATTCTCGAACTGTTTGACCATCCGACTTCCGAATCTAGATTAAAACCAGTGGTTGGTCATATCGCCATTGAGTTCGGCGACGTAAGCCAACTGACCGTTGTGGTAATTGGTATGAGTTCCGGCAAACGAAGCGAATGAGAAGAGGGGGACTTCGCCAAACCAGCTCTGAATTGGAGCGACTAGCTGAGCTTCGGTTAAGCCGGAGACGAACTCGATGATCGCGTCGAGTGAACCGGTTACGTCGGCCTCAAGGTTGGCGCGATTGTATCCGGCGGGAGCCGCGGTCCAAATACCGTCTTTCTCGTCTTCACCGCGGCTCTCGTCGGCCGGTTCCTGCTTCAGCATCTTGAGGATTCCTTGATTGGCGGAGACAACCTCGTAGCAAAAATCGATTGGTTTGCGAGCAACGCCGTTTGGCTTTGACATTAACTGCTCGTCGGTTAACGAGGCAAGGTCCTTGAGGAAAAACGCTTTGACGGTTGAAAGAAATGAAACTGTTGAGTCCTTTATTGGGGTCGACATGAAAGGAATTTACCTCGGAAAGGTACGTTGTAAGAATAAGGAGGCAACAATGATTGCCAAAGCGAAGTGGGGCTTGGTCGCATTAGCGGCTCTCGGATCGGGAGTCTTAGCATTCGTCAGTCTGAATCGCCAGCCGAAAATTGTGCACCTTACTAAGGTCGGTGTCGTGCCAAACGGGATTTCGCCGCGATTGTTGGGTCGGTGGGTTATTAATCCCGACGAGAGCACTCCGATTGCTCGCGAAATAACATTTCATGGTGATGGCACCGCCAAGCTTGTGAAAGAGAAAGGCACCGTCATTTACCGGTATACATGCGAGCCAACCGATGCCTATTTCCTGAGGCTCCAAAAGGCGTCGGGCAAGGCATGGGATAAGAATACGAAGGACGCATTTGCCCATTTTTTTCCTCCGATCTTTACGATGATCAACCTTTGGTCAGGAGAAAAGTCGGCAAGTAAGGCAGAGGGATCGTTAGGATTTGAGCCGACGACTGGGCTCCTTTATTTTCCAATGACGCAAGTATTCCAAG
>JAYVXG010000428.1:0-1513 GCA_043785475.1 Armatimonadota bacterium | reverse complement strand
AGTACCGGAGAGGATCACGCCGATGGCTCGGTGGTCGATGTCTCTGGCCAAAGCCTCGAAAAAGGCATTGACCGAATGCGATCCGGGAGGAGTTTTCGGCCTGGGCTCCAGCTTCAAATGACGATTATCAACCGTCATATGACGATTGGGAGGAATGACGTAGATCGTATTTGGCAGGACTGCCGGCTCATCTTCCACCTGGATTACCGGCATTTTTGTGGTTTGTTGGAGAATTTCCGTGAGGTGGCTCTCGTGGGTGGGCGACAGATGCTGAACGACGACAAACGCCATTCCAGAATCAACGGGCAACGCACCAAAAAGTGCCCGAAGGGCATCGAGCCCTCCCGCAGAAGCGCCAATACCGACGATAGGAAAACTGTCGGTGGGGACGGGTTCTATATGAAGCTGGGGGTTGTTTTTCTCAGATTCACTCTGTTTGCTTGGTTTGCCTTTCATCTCTCACCGTCACAACCTAATAACATCCAAAAAAGACTTTTACGCAGGAAGCTCAATAGAAGGTCTCTCAGTTTAGCGCGATTGCGTTCAATAAAGTCAGGTTCCAGGTTTTTTTGGGGGGGTCAAGAAATATACAAAAAAATCCCCGATCGATGATCGGGGATTTTCAGAAATGGTTTTTTTGCGAAAGCCAAACAGCCTTTACTTCTTGGCGGGCGCCTTTTTGGCTGCAGCTTTCTTTGCCGGAGCCTTCTTGGCTCCTTCTTTCTTGACGGCGGTGACTTCGGAAGTCGTTCCACCCGATTTCAGGGCAGCGTTCGCTTGTTTAGCGATTCTCGACTTGCGTCTTGCAGCTTGATTGGGGTGGATCACGCCGTTTTGCGCAGCTTTGTCGAGAGCCTTTACTGCTTTGGTCAGGGTTTCTTGTGTTGCCACAGCGTCACCCGATGCCGTTGCCTTTCGAGACTTCTTAATATAAGTCTTGAGCGACACGCGAACCATGTTGTTTTGAACCGTCCGTTTCGCGATTCTTCGTATATCTTTCTTACTTGCCTTTGTATTTGCCATTTCTGAACCGGTAGATAGTACCCAATTTGGACACTTATTTGCGACGTTTGAGGCGTCGGTTTCGTCTCACCCTTTTGCCTTACCGGCAGAAGGGCAAGTGTTTACTTTTTGATGAATTTCTTCTTGCTCTTATCGAAGCCCTGATCGACCTTCTTGGCATCGAAATGCCAGACCGGGGAACCAGATCGCTGATAAAAGCACTGGTAACTGGAAAGAAGCGATGCCACGAGCCTTCGTGAGGTTCTTCGGGCAACGTTAATCTCCGCAAGAATGGTGAGGTAGTCGGCTCCCTTCGGCCAATGACTCATCGTTTCGATGAGGAGGTCGAGGGTGCTCTTTCCTTCGGATTCGGCGCCGAGGGTTCGGAGCTCTTCCATTCTCTGAGTGCTGATGTAGACGACTGGATCCGGCTGGTCGAGATATGCAAACTCTAACACATTGGGAGTCATCGTCTTTTGGAGGGTGAAAACAGCGCCGCTTTCGGTTGGTT
>JAYVXG010000427.1:0-5229 GCA_043785475.1 Armatimonadota bacterium | reverse complement strand
CTTTGTAGTTTTGTCCCCAGACAGTTGGTCCAAGTGTATCGCCAAATTCCCAGTTTCGGTGGGTTGGGCCATCAATAAGCATAATTGCTCGTGAGACGCTTGTGAAATCAGCCGTTGCGGGGCCAATTCCATTTAGTCCATCGCCGCCGCCAGCACCAGAAGTGAGATTTGGTCCTGGGTGCGAATAGCCACCTGTGCCACCGCCCGTTGGGCATCCGTTCTGCTTGTATGCCCACATAATAGGGTTCATCAGAAAGTCAGTTTCTGGGTAAATGTCCTTCCATCGTTGTGCAGAGGGACTGTATGATAGCGAAGATCCATAAATACTAGTACCAAGATTAACGCACGGGTCGTTTGGTGCTTTTGCATATGATTGTCCCCAGAGTGAAACTTGAAGATCAAACAATGCACGATTAATGGAGCCCATAGGGTAAGGGCTCACAGGATCCTTCCAAATTTGTCGGTTCTTTGTGTAGGGCTGTAAGCGGGCAGCGAAAATGTAGGTTTCCGTTTCTGCATTGTAAACAGGAACGTCGCCCAGCATGTCGTCATTATCTCCGGCATAAAGAAAAGCCGAAGTACCAATTTGCTTAAGGTTCGAAATGTCTGCAGCTTTCTTTGCAGCAACCTTTGCCTGAGCAAAGACTGGGAAGAGAATTGCGGCGAGAATCGCGATGATCGCGATAACGACGAGAAGTTCGATGAGCGTAAAGGCTCTTCGGGTTAGTTTCATGATTATTTTAGGCTCCTATTAGTAAGATTCGCTCGGCGTTGAACCGAACCTCGGCCACCTTTTGCAACAGAGCTGCCAATTTGGTGCGAGAGCGAAGAATTGCTGATTGAATTTGTTACCAAAATCGCGAAGGATTTCGGCTTCACTTTTACGGTAAATGGTCGTCCAGGAGCCGAATAAGTGGTTCCTGTAAATGCGTCGAAAAGCCCCTGCTTGGCAAGCTTTAATGCTGCCTTTGGGACGCGGATTTGAAATTGTTTGATCTGTTTTGAGCGGTTGAACAGCACCATCGCGGCGTCGCTTGGGCCAACTCGAGTGAAGACGCCGCCATCTTTGTCGGAGGATATAAACGAGGCACCGCCTTCTGCAAATGCTTTGGTTGTATGACGAACTCGAATGAGTTTTTTGTAAAACGACAACATATCGTTGTCATGAGTAGCTTTTGACCACTCCATTCCTCGTCGGTTCTCTGGGTCTTTGCCGCCCATCATGCCGAGCTCTTCTCCGTAATAAATGGAAGGTTCTCCGATCCAAGTGAACTGGAGCGCAGCACCCAGCTTGGCCAGGTCTTTGTCACCTCCGCATTCGGTCAAGAACCTCGGAGTGTCGTGGCTGGTGAGTAAGTTCATCATGTTGCGACTTACTTGAGCCGGATAGCTATTGTGAACTCTCGTAAGGTTTGCGGCGAAATGGGTTGCGTCGTCGGTGTTATGGGCTACGAACCGAATTGCCGCCTCGCGAAATTGATAGTTCATGACGGAATCAAATTGGTCGCCATGAAGCCATGGGTTTCCATCGCCCCAAATTTCGCCGACGATCCAAGTGTTGGAATTGATCGACTTTGCGTAGGGTCGCAAGATGCGCCAAAACCTTGGATCGACTTCGTTTGCTACGTCAAGGCGCATTCCATCGATTCCAACGTCTTTTAGCCAGTATTTGCACACTTTCAGCAAATAGGCAGTGGTGGCGGGATTGACGGTATTTAGCTTGGGCATCGATCCAAATCCGTACCAAGCTTCGTAGGTTGAGCTATCGTTCGGAATAACTGGGTACTTCTTGGGGAAGTACCAGTCTTTGAACTGGCTTGTTGCGCCATTTCTTGCCAAGTCTTCGAACTGGGACGTCCGGTATGACGTATGATTGAAGGCAAAGTCCAGAATCGTTGCGATTCCGCGTGAGTGCAAATCCTTGGTGAGTTGGGAGAATTCAGCGTTTGTGCCAAATTCAGAATCAACCTTCATGTAGTCGTCTGCCTCATACCGATGGTTAGAAGGCGACCTAAATATTGGGGTGAAATAGGTGGCGTTGATCCCAAGTTCTTGCAGATATCCAAGATGCTTTTTAATTCCGGCGACATCTCCACCAAATCGGTTGGAGTAAGTGGGATTTGCGTTCCACGGAGACAATTCTTTGGGATCGTTTGTCGGGTCTCCATTTTCGAATCGATCGGGAAAGATTTGATAGATTACGGAGTTTTGCACCCAACTCGGAACTACGAACCGGCTAAATTTCTTGGCGTCGACAAAATAGGGTCGGGATTCTTTCTTGGTGCCGTCTTTGATTTCGACTTGGTAAGCCAAGTCGCTTTTGCCGTTCCAGGGCATCTCGGCTTTGTAAAAGTCGTAGAAATCATCTGAGTGGTCAAGGCTTGCCGCGAATGTTTTGTCTTTCACTTTTACGGTGACGAGTTCGACATCGCCTTTTCTGGTTCTTATCGTGACAATTCCAGTCGAACCGTCGAGGTTAAAGTAAGGCAATTTTGAGAAGTGCTCCATGGCAGAATCGGCAATTATTCCGTCTCCACGTTTTGCAGAACTGACAAAGTCTGGGGGATTGATGACCAAAACTGAATTGACATTTCCGTTTCCATCGTCTTCGTTTTTGGTTGCCTTGGGATCAATCAACCAATCCGAGCCATTTCGAACAAACTTGTACTGGTGCCGTCCAAATTTGATGTCGAGGTCGAGGGACCAAGTTCGCCCATCGCTCTCAAGCTTCATTGGATTGGCATCCTTGTTCCAACCATTGAAAGTGCCCGCCACGGCGACGCTGGCGGATGGTTCAGGCGAGAAGTAGGCAAAATGGTGCTTGGTCAGGCCAAGTGTTTGAGTCAGGACCAGGGTTCCAAAGGTAATCACAGGACGGACTCCTGTTTCCTTGAGCTGTGTCGAATGGTTAAGTGGCTTGGAACAAGAATTCTTCGAACACCTTGTATTGTTCGCTCGTCGATGATGTCCAACAGTCGATTGACTGCTAGCCGAACGATTTCTGGAATGTTGAGGTTGACGCTAGTAAGCCCACCTCCAATCACGTCGCAAAGGCTTGAATCGTTAAATGACGCGATTCCCAATTCTGTCGGCACATTCAGCTTAAACTCCCTAGAGGCAGCCGAAACGCCCAGAGCCATAAAGTCGTCGAGTACCACAACCGCGTCAGGTCGGTCATTTCGATTGAGCATTTCGCGAGCGGTCTTTCTGGCAGCTTCGCTTCCAAAGTCGGAGTGAAAGATCAGATGCTCTTCTTGAATTCCGCGCAGAGCCCGCTGATATCCGGCAATGCGGTCGTCGCTGACAGTGATGCCTGACCGGGCGCCGAGAAAAGCAATTCGCTTATATCCTTGTTTGATGAGGTGCTGGGTCAAAAGTTCCGATGCGAGGACATTGTCGTTATCAATCGAATGAATTTCTGCGGCATGAAGCGGATTGCCAATGAGTACAAACGGAAATCGGTCGGCTTGAAGTCGTTGGATACGGCTGTCAACCGCTTCAGATTCGACAAGGATCAATCCATCTACGCGTCTTGTTCTAAGCATTTCATCGTAGAGCGACAAATGCTTTTCGTTGCTTGAAGCGCAATCGACACACAAATGAAATTCGGTTTCGGAAAGCTGCTCCATGATTGCAGCGATGAGGTTTGCGTAAAAAGGGTCGTTCTCGATTCCGCCCTGTGGGCGCTTGATGACGAGGCCGATCATTCCCGTTCTTCGATTGCGGAGCGATTGTGCGCGAACGTCGGGCCGGTAATTTTTCTCTTGGATGACGGATTCAACACGAGACCGAATGTCGACTTCGACTCGGGAGTCGCCGGAAATTACACGGGACACAGTTGCTTGTGACACCTTTGCTAGCCTTGCAATATCTCGTTGTGTAATCCTCATTGACCAAATCCAACTCTCAGTTCGTTCTGAGAATTCGTATTCTTGAGATGTATCTTAACACAGAGAATACGAATTCACAAGCAAAATAGCGAAAAAAAATGTTAAAAAAAATCCTCAAGCAATTTGCTTGAGGATTTCACGGTTAGAAAAGTTATCTTAGAGGTCGATTCGTTTGCTCTTGCCGCCGTCGGATCCATCGCTTCCGCCATCGAGGATTCTCTTCACGAATGTAACGAGCTCCATGGGATTAAACGGCTTGGTGAGGTACATGTCCGCTCCGTAGTGGTAGCCTTCAAAAACGTCTTTGTCTTGCGCTTTCGCGGTCAACATGATGACTGGAAGAGCTTCCGTCTCAGGTTCGCGTCGCAATGATTTTAGGACTTCAAAACCGTCCATGTATGGCATCATGACGTCGAGTACCAACATGTCTGGCTTTTCGGCCTTAACTTTTTCCAAACCCTCTTTACCGTCAAAAGCGGTGACCACTGTATAGCCATTTCTTTCAAGATTGACTTGAATTAATCGAACTATGTGGCGTTCATCGTCACAGACAAGAATCTTCTTTGGCATGCAATTCTCCTAGATATCTCCCTTCTAGGCTAGCATCGTACCACAACTGTTTCGTCTTGTACATCGTTCCCAATAATCTATTGAGAATGTTGCAAAATTAACTCAACGCTTCGGACGATCTCTTCCGGCTCAAACGGTTTCGTCAAATACATGTCTGCGCCGCGATGATAGGCATCGTAAACGTCGTCATCTTGGGATTTTACGGTCAAAAGGATCACGGGCAGATTTTCCGTTTCCGGATTTTCCCGGATTTTTGTGAGGACTTCCAGTCCACTGACATAGGGCATCATCACATCTAAAAGACAGACATCGGGTTTTTCTCTTGCAAGGCATTCGAGAGCTTCCCTTCCGTCCGCTGCGGTTACGACTTCAAAATTATTGCGGTCGAAATGAACTTGAAGGAGACGTACTACAAAGGGCTCGTCATCGCAAATGAGAATTTTTGTTCGTTTTGTCATGTCTTGTCGTCGCCCCTCTAACATTATCTCACCTCTATAGAGGAAGACGTTTGCAAGCTTCAGCGGGTTCCCTAATGGCTATCAAGGTATCCTACTTGGGTGAAACTTTGCCGTTTTGAACTGAAATCCGAGCCTGGAGTCGTGAAATCAGGAATGGTCTACTCGGGCAAGGTGTACGAAACAGACGGAGCAGAAGCGATTGGGGTTCATGATGCCGCGGATATTCGACCTCTGTGCCCGATTCCCACTCCCCCTAGCATTCGAATCTTCCGTTCGGACCTTGGTGAGCAGTCCGAATACCCCCACTTTTT